>LR026962.1:1833845-2034183 GCA_900498215.1 uncultured Paludibacter sp.
ATTTATCCGTGGCTGGAAATTTCGTACAAAGGAAAAACAATTCCTGTGCTTTTATTGAAGAATTTACGGGGAATTTCGGGCGAAGAAAATCTGAATATTTCCATCGAAAATCTCGAATTTCAACTAACCGACGCCATCAGACAATTGACCACAACTCGTATTTCAAAAATCGCCTTTTTGGAAGGGCACGGAGAACTTTCCGAAATTGAAACTTACGACATAAGCAAATCATTGAGTAAATATTTTCAGATTGACCGAGGCGTAATCGGAACAGACGCATCCATTTTAAAAGATTACAAAGCGGTAATTATTGCCAAACCAATGACTGCTTTCAGCGAAAAAGACAAATTCGTGATTGATCAATACATTATGAACGGAGGTCGTGTGCTGTGGTTGGTCGATGGAGTTAGAATTTCGCCGAAAAGTTTCTCCTCTATTGGACAATCTCCGGCATTAGCTTTGGATTTAAACCTGAACGATATGCTTTTCCGCTACGGCGTACGTATTAATCCTGTTCTTTTACAAGATGTTCAGAGCACGTTAATCCCAATGAATGTTGCTCCAAAAGGAGAAAAAGCGCACTTTGAGCTGATGCCTTGGATTTTTTCTCCGCTACTGCTTACATCCAACGAACACGTAATTACGCGAAATATACCGCCTGTGAAAGCGCCGTTTTCTTCTGCTATAGAAATGGTGGGGGAAATGAAAGAAATGCAACGCAATTTTCTCATTGCCACTTCCAATAATTCACACGCTTTGCAAACCCCAACCGATATTTCGCTGGCAGAAATGCCCGATTTGAAAGATACCAAGTATTTCAATATGTCTTATGTACCGGTAGGAGCCGTGTTGGAAGGGAAATTTCCATCGGTTTTTGCAAATAGAATGACTCCGCAAGAAATTATTAATCCGCCTGCAATTAAAAAAGAGAGTGAAGCCACCCGACAAATTTTTATCGCTTGCGCCGATGTAATAAAAAATGAGGTTGAAAATCAAGGCGACAGCATTCGTGCGCTTCCGCTTGGCTTCGACCGATTTATGAATCAACAATTTGGGAATAAAGAATTTATACTCAATGCCGTTCTTTATCTTACAGACCAAGACGGATGGATGAAATTAAGAAACCGTACCATTGAATTACGTTTACTAAATAAAAAAGCAATAATGGAAGAACGAGTTAAATGGCAAATAATTAATGTCATTCTTCCGTTTTTAATTCTTATTGGGATTGGATTTTTATATCAATTTTTACGAAAAAGAAAGTATGCAAAATAAAAAACAGACCCCAAACGAATAAAGTCTGTTTTTCAATTTCTATATGATTATTAAAAGAAAATACTAAACCCGACCAATCCTCCAACATTATTAAGAATATATCCGTCATAATCATTTCTCAAATACTGCAATCCAAAGTCTAACGATACATTTTCATTTAAAAAATAAGCAACTCCTCCTCCTGCGCCTACAGCTAAACCGCCCACAGAACTACTGCCTGATTTTAAACTGCCATAACCTAAACCCAGTTGAAGATAAGGTTTTAAACTGCCTTGTACAGGAAAATAATAACCAAGTGAAGGTAAAATAGAAAATTGTGAACTCTCATCTTGAGACATCACAGACAAACTCACTCCTACACAGAGATTATTAGCTACAAAATAACCAATGCTTGGATTAAATTGTACTGTTGTTGTGCTTCCATTATCGTCACTCCAACTGCTGTTTTGAATTTGTAAACTCGTACTACCTGAAACCACTAAATTGCCCTTTTCGGTTTGTGCAAAAATAGCTGATGAACATAAAATGGCTAAAGCCAAAACAAAACTTTTTGTTTTCATATTGTTAATATTTTAATTTTTTACAATACAAAAATAATATTTTTTTACAATATGTGTGAATATTTTTTAAAATTCTGAACTGAAATGGAATTTAATATTTTTGAAATCGTTTTGAGCCATTTGAAGCACATAATTGCTATCGGCTAAAAATACATTTCTGCCTTCTTTATCTTTTGCCATATATTGTGCTTTTCGCTTTTTAAAATTATCCAGTTCCAAAGCATCATCGCTTTCAATCCAACACGCTTTATAAAGTGAAATGGGTTCCCAACGGCATTGCGCATTGTATTCGTGCAACAAACGATATTGAATTACCTCAAACTGAAGTTGTCCCACAGTTCCTATAATTTTTCTATTATTATACTGATTAACAAAAAGTTGCGCCACACCTTCATCCATTAGTTGATTAATTCCTTTATCCAGCTGCTTTGCTTTCATCGGATCGGCATTTTCAATGTACATAAACATTTCCGGCGAAAAACTTGGCAATCCTTTGAAATGCAATTCTTCTCCCGAAGTCAATGTATCTCCAATCTTGAAATTTCCTGTGTCGGGCAAACCTACAATATCTCCCGCAAAAGCTTCATCCACCGTTTCCTTTTTTTGCGCCATAAATGCCGTAGGACTCGAAAAACGCATCATCTTTCCGTGCCTAATATGTTTATAGTTTACATTTCGTTCAAATTTTCCGGAGCATATTTTCACAAAAGCAATGCAGCTTCTGTGATTTGGGTCCATATTTGCGTGAATTTTGAAAATAAAACCGGAAAAATTTTCTTCGTAAGGATTAACAACTCTTTCAAGCGTTTGCACCGGACGAGGCGAAGGAGCAATTTCCACAAAACAATCTAACAATTCCTTTACTCCAAAATTATTTAATGCACTACCAAAAAAAACAGGTGCTAAATGTCCTTCCAAATATAACTCCTTATCAAACGGTTCATATACTCCATTAATCAACTCCAAATCCTCTCGCAATTTTGCCGCATTACGTTCTTCAACCAATTTATCTAATTCCACGCTTTGAATGTCGGACAATTCTACAGATTCGCTAATGGTTTGTTTATTAGGCGTATATAGTTGCAAATTTTGTTTGTAAAGATTGTAAACTCCTTTAAATGTAGCTCCCATACTTATAGGCCAACTCAACGGACGGACATTGATGCCTAATTCTGCTTCCAATTCATCCAACAAATCAAACGGGTCACGTCCTTCCCTGTCCATTTTATTTACAAAAATTATTACAGGCGTATTACGCATCCGACAGACATTCATTAACTTGCGTGTTTGCGTTTCCACACCTTTTGCAACATCCACCACAATAATTACACTATCCACCGCAGTCAAAGTTCTGTATGTGTCTTCAGCAAAATCTTGATGTCCGGGTGTATCCAATATATTGATTTTATAATCATTATATTCAAAACCCATCACGGAAGTTGCAACTGAAATTCCGCGTTGTTTTTCAATTTCCATCCAGTCCGATGTAGCCGTTTTACGAATTTTGTTCGATTTTACTGCTCCAGCAATATGAATTGCACCACCAAAAAGCAAAAGTTTTTCGGTAAGCGTAGTTTTCCCTGCATCAGGATGGCTAATAATAGCAAAAGTTCGACGACGTTGTATTTCTGATTGTAAACTCATTCTTTGTTAAATGGTTAATTTGTTGAATAGTTGATTAGTTCCTGATTTATAGAAAATCGATTAATAAAGAAAAACAATTTATTATTTAATTAATCAACCAATTGTTAAAATAAAATGCAAAGGTACGGTTTTTCGCTTATTTACACAACAAAACAGCCAATCCAAAAGGATTGACTGCTTTGGGAAATATATTGACTCAAACGATTTTTAGAATTTGAAACCGAGTGTAACAACTAAATTGTTGGTACTTGAAGTTGATGTCGCTCCATAAGAGCCTTGATAAGAATAGAAATTTTCATTTCTAACTCTCAAGGCATAAGCTGCATCTAAGAACCAACTTGCCTCGCGATAACCGGCGCCAATTGAGAAATATTGGGAATTCAAATGATCAAAATATTCTGTATTGGTATTAGTAGTATAAAACTCCAACGCTTTTCCATCTGTATAATCAGGATTGGTAGCTCCTGTTGTATATGCGTAGCCGGCACGTAAAGCTACTTTTTGGTTTATTTTATATTCTCCGCCTAATTTTAGGATATTTCCATTTCTTAACACCTGGCTCATCCCATCATTTTCCAGTTTAAAATATTCCGTATTCCCGTTTGTTTCTTTGAATCTCATACTGGGGTAATTAATAAAATTATATTCGGCAGAAATCAATCCTTTTTTTCCAAACAAATAAGCCAAACTTCCTTGAGCTTGAAACGCACCGTTAATTTTATATGTTTGGTTTCCTATTTGGGAAGGAATCTCGGGTTCATAGGAAGCATCCATTTTTGAAGAATATAATTGAAAATCATTTGATTCTGATATGGAATAAAATGTTGGTGTGTGAATGGATGCGCCTACTCTCAAATTATTTGTTAAGAGATAAATAACACCTAATTTGAAGTTAACTCCAGTTCCTGTTTGACTTAAATAGCTTTTCAAACTAAAATCACCACCTCCTGAAAAGCTCTCGGAAAGAGTTGATTCTAAATTATAATCAAGGGAAGTTATATTTAGATTTGCCCCTAAGAAAAATCTATTACTAAAATTACCGCCCCAACCAAATCCGTATTCATTAATCGAACCTCTTTCATAAAGATAGTTATAAGGAGTAACTTGTCCTCCAAATCCGGAACTCCAAGTAGTTGTATTGTCGCTATTTATAGTCGGGTCAATCAAATACCCCCAATATCCTGCAACTGACAACCAAGGTGCATAGTTTCCATCACTGTTCCTATCTAAATAAGGATCGTAATTGGGATTGTTACTTGGATTTTTATAAAAATCTTCTTCAATACGATTTGCAGCATTTGTAAAATTTGCAAGAAAATCGGTAAAAGATCTGTCTACTTGAGGACCATTTACACTCAATTTCCTGTTAAAATCTCGAACCTTATTATAGGTAAAAGAAAAATTAGAACCAACCAATCCTTCAGAATTATCTTTATTCAATGGAATAGCTACAACATAAGAAAGATGATTAAACCTAAGATTTAAATCGCTTTCGTTTGTTTTCACACTTTGTAATGTGGTACTACTATTTTGAAGAGTGCCATCAATTGTTACAGCAAATTCAGAAGAACGGTACACGCCTAATCCTGCCGGATTGTCTTTTAATGCTGAAGCATCACCACCAAGTGCGCCAAATGCACCACCCATACTCATATAGCGAGCTGTGCCATTTATATCTGTTTGTGTTAATTTAAGTGCATCGTATTCTGTTTGCGCAGAAACAAACATTGTAGAAGCAAACACTATTATAGACAAAAAATATTTTTTCATTTCTTTATTTTTTTATTTATAAGTTTCCCAATTTAATTTGTTTATCTTCTACCTCCAGAAGTACTGCTTCCACTACTTGATCTTGATGAACCGGAAGAACTTCCGCTTGAGTAACTACCTCCGGAACTTCCCGAACTACGAGAACCACTCGAATAAGATCCGCTACTTCTATTACTTTCATACGTAGATGATGAACGTGAAGGAGTGGAATATGTTTGACGGCTTCTTGAATCGCTTGACGAAGAATTACTTCCACGCGAAGAGTTATAATTTCCGGAAGAAGACGTCCTATTTATAACTCCGCTGGAACGATCGGTTCGCGTAGAATATGTTCCAGCGCCGGTATAAGAACTTCTTACCGGACGACTACCGGAAGTAACCGTTGAATTTTCTCTATTGTAAGATGTTGCAGCACTTGAGCGGGTTCTGCTTACAACGGTATAAGGATTTCCCGATCTTTCTCCTCCCATTGTATTCATTCTTCTTGACGAATTAGAAGAATTTAATGTTGAACGTCCATCGTATGTTGAAGTTGATCTTCTGTATGAGTTATCTGCCCCTTTATCATAACTGTATCCGTAATACCCGCCATAATAAGGATAACCGCCACCATAATATCCGCCATAGTAAGGATAGCCCCAGCCATATCCGTAGTATCCACCATAATAAGGATATCCATAATATCCCCAATAATTAGTGTACCAAGGATTATACCAACCGCCCCAACCGTAATAAGACGACCAATAAGGACTTCCCCAATATGAGCCCCAACTTAATCCCCAGTTCCAACTGCTGTATGGAGAAAAGTTGTAATTCCACCAATAAGGATTTGTCCAAGTAGGAGTTACGTAGGCATAAGAACCATCAATATACACGTTCCAATCATAATTGTCTAAAAAATAAATATCATTATATCTTGGGTCGCCTATAAAAATGGCGTATCTCGGATGATGAAAACGACGTATTCTTTCTGCGTATTCCAAATCTGACTGTGACCCTTTGAATCCGTTCAGATAATAACCTTCTTCTTCCAGAGAATCTACCGCCAACGAATCAGTTGCATTATCTACAACGTAAACTGTATCAGAAACAATATTTGTTCTGTTACCGTTTTGGTCAATAAAAACAATCTCTCTCGCACCATTTTTGTAAACAGGACGCTGATCTTCTTTTTTAGATTCCGGTTCGGTTTTTTTAATCATCATTTCATCATTGGGTGTAAGATACACATCATCAATGACTTGTCCTTTTGATTGAGCCGAAACTATTATGGTAAAAACAATCAAAAAGTGAATGATAAAAGTTAAACGTTTCATTTCATTTTGGTATTAAGTTGAATAAAATCATAAAATTTATTTGGATAGCATAATATCCATATTATACTCGCACAACAACCGTGCCATAAGCACGTGATTGCCAGACATTAACATTTATATTAGCTATATGTGCCGAATGGGCACAAAGATAAATATTTTTACAGTATGTCTCAAAAAAATCCTCTATCTTTGTTTATAAAATATTTGTTTTATTTTTCATCTTATGTTGTTATGAAATACACCGTTGTTCACTTGTTTTTTGACATAGAAAAAGACTATATTTCTGATATTTTAGCTGCATATTTAGGCGAAATAAATTTTGATAGTTTTGTTGAAACTGAAAAAGGATTGGATGCTTATATTCTTTCGTCAGAATTTGACAGAAATTTGCTTCAAAAACATCTATCAAATTTTTCTTTTGATGAAAATATACGTTTTGAACATAACGAAACGGAAGATAAAAATTGGAACGAAGAATGGGAGAAATATTTTTTTGAACCAATAATCATTGATAATCAATGTGTTATTCACAGTTCTTTTCATAAAGATTATCCTGTGTGTAAATACGATATTACGATTGACCCAAAAATGGCTTTTGGCACCGGGCATCACGAAACAACCAGTTTAATGATTGCGGAAATCTTGGAAATGAATTTGGAAGGAAAAAGCGTGCTGGATATGGGTTGCGGAACTTCCGTACTGGCTATTCTGGCTGAAAAACGCGGAGCTAAACATATCACTGCCATTGATATTGATAATTGGTGCACAGAAAACTCATTAGAGAATATCCAACTCAATAATTCGAAAAATATTACCGTTTTGCTTGGCGGCACCGAGTTGCTGCGAGATATGTTTTTCGATGTTATTTTAGCAAATATCAACCGTAATATTTTACTTGCGGATATGTCTGCGTATGTTTCTTGTCTAAAATCAAACGGAGAATTATATATGAGTGGATTTTACACGGAAGACATCCCTATTCTTGAACAAAAAGCCACAGAATTGGGATTAGAAAAAATACACTCAAAAGAAAAAAATAATTGGGCTGCGGTAAAGTTTGTCAAACTTTAATGCATTCTTGGTAAACGCACGTGAAAAACAGCTCCGCTCCCTTCGGTGCTTTCAAAAGTGATATCGCCACCCGATGTGCGAATTATATTTTTGCTTATAGCCAATCCAAGTCCCATTCCGGTAGATTTAGTTGTAAAATTAGGAGTGAAAAGCTTATCTTTAATATCTTCTGAAACTCCTTTCCCGTTATCTTCAAAATAAACATCAATAACCTTATCGGTATAATTCAAACGTACATCTATTTCTCCTTTTTTATCGGCAGGAATAGCTTGTACCGCATTTTTTAGTAAGTTGTTGAATACTTGTATAAGTTGTTCTCTATCAGTGAGTGCAAATACACCTTCTTCAACTCCGTTATAAGTTACCCTGATATTATCATTATTGCTTGAGAAAAGTTGTGTAACCAGAGTTGCTTTTTTTGCCACATCTACCTTGATAAATTTAGGTTCAGGAAGCCGCGCAAAAGTAGAAAAAGTGCTCGCTATTTGCGATAAACTTTCAATTTGTTCAATTAAAGTATTGGTCGATTTATCAAAGTATAAATCAAAACGTTCATCGTTTGCTGATTTCGTGCGTTGAAGTTGCTGTATAGTAAGTTTCATCGGAGTAAGCGGATTATTTATTTCGTGTGCTACTTGACGCGCCATTTGTTTCCAAGCCGATTCCCTCTCGGAAGAAGCGAGTAATTGTGCACTCCGTTCCAGTTCGTCCACGGTACGATTGTATTGCGCTACAAGCTGACCGACTTCATCGTTTGCTCTATAATCTATTTTTTTATTTTCTTTTCCGAGCCGGATATCTTTTAAGCGGGTTTCAATAATCGTAAGCGGCGCTGTTAAACGTCTTCCAATTAAAATGCTTAATAAAATAAACAACAAAATAATAATTAAGGAAATATGGGCAATAGCTACCAAAAAACTCTGAACATCAGCGTTGTATTCGTCCTTACTTAAAAATTGCGGAATAGAAATATAGCCGATCGGGAGATTATCGCCGTTTAAAAAATCCGAATAGGTTGCTAAGTATTCTAATTTTCCTATATTTTCATATTGGTCTATATTGGGATTGTTTGAAAAATAAGGTTTTGGTGAAATTAGTTTGCTTATTAAATTTTTACTGAAAATAACAGGTTGTGAAGTACCCACCAACATTCCGTTATTATCATACACATTTATATCGGTTTGATATGTATACGATAAATCCTGTAAATCGAAATTAAGCGCATTTGTGTTTGTGGAGTCTAAACGTTGTGTCCAATAGTATTTCTCCTGCAGCGCACTTTGAATATAACTTTTTTTCAGACCAATGTCGGTTAATTGTTTTTCTTTGTATCTTTTTTGTGTATAAGTTAATGATACATAAAATATTGCCACAAAACAAACCACCATCAAAGATATGAAAGCAATAAGTAACTTGGAAGTAAGTGTATAACGTATTTTTTCTCTTCTGTTCATCAAATTATAAATCCAAATCATCGATAAACAAACCAAAAGAAATACTACAAACGTGTAAATAAAATATATAAAATAGGTGGACAAGTTTGGAATATTCCCTTCAGATATAACCAGATAATTATATTTGCTTGGCGCATAAATATAATGACGAGATTTGGCAAAATCTTGTGTGAAAAAATCATCGAATTGTTTTAGAATCCATTTTCCGTTGCGCGGATATTTAAATTTGCCTGAAGAATAAACCAACTCGTTGTGTGAATATCTTGAAACAGAAAGAGATAACTGAGATTGTACGGTAGGCGGAGATTCTACCAGCAAGTTCGGATAACTATAACTTTTATAATTGGAACGAGGATAAAACTCCATAAAAATATGCACGGAATCTCTGTTGTTTTTGTATGTTTTAAAAGCTCCCAAATAACTTATATCAGTATTAATCGCATTTATTTTATAAAAATGTGTTCCCCATATAAAATTACCTCTCGATTCTATTAAATCCTGATATGATTTATCTATTTCGGACTGAGGATAAGTTGCAAAAAGTTTCATTTCATATTTATTCCAATACCCGCGCAAATATTTATTATTCAAATAATTATTTACTGTTTCAACAGAATCGGGAAAAACAGCCGTTTTCTTAAAATAATTATCTTTTGTTAAATTTTTATCCAAATCCTCTAACATAGATTCGGTAAACCTCTCATCTTGCGACGACTCATTGAAGTAAAGGTTTTCAGCTAACAAACGATATTGGTTGATTTTCTTATCGGAATTCATTTTTATGGAATTATTTACCACAAATAATGCAAATAGTCCTAAATATATTGCCAAAAACCACAACGATTTCATCAAAGAAGAATATACTTCTGGAAGATATAAAACTACCGTAAACACCAAATAGAAAAGAATTGCTTCTTTTGCATATTTATCAAATAAAAGAAAACACACAGTAGCTACCAAAACGAACAGTAGAATATCTATTTTTATAAGATCTTGTAATGTTCCTTTTCTTTTGGCAACATTGTGAGTTTTAATGAAGAGTAACATATATCCCACACCCCAAACAAGTAGTAAAAAATGGTTCCAAACCGTTGTGATAGAAATATCGTCCACCCGCAGCACATTTAAATAAGTACTGGAATTAAACACCAAACCCATCAAAATATAAAACATCAACAAAAAATAAAAAGCGGGTAATAAAAGTAGAGCCACCTTTTTTATTTCCATATAACTATCTGATATTCCTCTTTTTACGTAATACGAGTATAAAAATATAGTTGAAAAAACATACGCTGTAAAAAATGCAAGGTGCGTAAGTGTTGCTAATAAAGTATTGGCAGCATAATGGAATGAAGTAAAAATACTGTTCCTAAAAAAAGTAAGAGGAACATTATTGCTCAAACAAAAATAAACCAACAAAAGCATCCCAAGCCCAGCTAAAAAGAACTCCTTCCATATAAAATATCTTTTTTTCAGTAATAATGGTAGGTGAGCATACAAATAAAACAGTAACAAAAAACCAATTGAAAACAAAATGAGCGCTATTTTTGCCTTGCTTTCGTCATACACTTTTTGTGCCGGAAGTTGAAGGGTAAACAAATAATTATTTTTGTCTTTTCCATTATAAACGGCATATTTATCTTTCGGTTTATTATCTACAATCTGAATATTTTTATTTAACTCAAAATCTTCGGCAAAATCATTGCTTAATTCATTGTTTTCGTAAGGATAATTGTGTTTTAAGAGTATATAAGAGACTATCTGATAATCGTTTACTTGAATTCTCTTAGCCAAAACATAAGCATTAGGCGCGGCGTAAAATTTCCAATCTGAAATAGAGGTACGCACTCTTTTCAATTGATTATTCGTCCAAAATATTAGTTTATCATTTTTATATATAAAATAAGCATCGTCTAACGGTTCAAATGCCAGCCAACGCAACGAGTCTTCTTGCTTGTGTTCTAAAATATTTTTAATCTGTGTAATTTTTGCGTCCGCTTTTTGTTCTTTTTGACTGATAATATATTCTAAATCAGATATGGAAATAGTTTTATCTGAGGAACGCACATACAACCATTGAAAAACAGCTCCGCCCGCAATAAAAATTACTGAGACTAAAAGTAAAATTCGATGAGTGTAAAATATGTTTTTGAATTTTTGCATTTCTAATTTTGATTTTTTTCTCCTTTATAAATCAACCATTAACACCTACTTAATTGACTTTATTCATGATGATAAGGTTCTCCTTTAATAATGGTCATAGCTCTGTAAAGCTGTTCCACAAACAAAAGACGAATCATTTGATGTGAAAAAGTCATTGCCGAAATTGAAAGTAAACTATTGGCACGACTGTACACTTTTTCCGAAAATCCATAAGCTCCGCCTATTACAAAAGTAACATTTTTGCCGGAATAAAGCATTTTATCTGAAATGAAATTAGAAAACTGTACCGAAGAAAATTGTTTTCCGCGCTCATCTAATAAAATAACTTCTTCTTGCGTTTCAATTTTTGACAGCAATAATTCTGCCTCTTTTTCTTTCTGTTGATCAAGAGTAAGATTTTTTGCATTTTTTATATCGGGAATAACCGTTATTTCAAAACTCAAATAGTGCGACAAGCGTTTTTGATAATTTTCTATCAACTTATGCAAATTAGCATCGGTTGTTTTCCCTATCATTAACAATTTAATTTTCACTTTTGCTGATTTTTATTTAATTTTGGCTCGTTATTTGTTATTTAAACTATGTTTTAACTGATAACCTAACAAAAACTTTGCAAATATTATAATTTTTACTGAAAACTTATTCTATTTGCAGATGTTTTATTAAACAAAATGAAAATTATTAAAATGAAAACAATAAAATTACTCACTCTGTTCCTTTTGTTTGCCGGTTTTATTCAAACTACTGCAGCACAAAATTCGGAAGTGCCCAATGGAATTATTACGGCGCTAAAAAGTGGTGATGCTTCAAAATTATCATCTTATTTTAATGATAATGTGCAACTTTTAGTTGGAAATAAAAACGACATTTACAGCAAACAACAATCGGTAGGAATTATTGCCGATTTTTTCAAACGAAATAACGTTACAAATTTCGAAATAATTCATCAAGGCACAAAAGAAGCCGCCAGTTTTATAATTGGAACTTTATATACTTCCGGGGGAAAATATAGAGTTTCTATTCTGACAAGAAAAAGCGGCGCCACTTCTGTTATCCAACAATTACGTATAGAATCAAATAATGACTAAAGAATTAGAAAAACTTATTCCTCTTTGGTTTGCCGAAGACATTGGCGATGGCGACCACACAACACTTTCGTGCATTCCCGCCAATGCCGTTGGAAAATCACAATTAATCGTTAAAGAAGAAGGCGTTTTAGCTGGAGTAGAAGTAGCGCGTGAGATTTTTCACGCTTTCGATCCAGATTTGAAAATGACCGTGTTTATTCACGATGGCGCAGAAGTAAAAAAAGGAGACATCGCTTTTGTAGTGGAAGGAAAAATACAATCTCTACTTCAAACCGAACGTTTGATGCTCAATATTATGCAACGTATGAGTGGAATTGCAACACGTACACGTCAGTACGTAAAACTGCTCGAAGGAACAAAAACCCGCGTGCTTGACACACGTAAAACAACACCCGGTTTACGAATGATTGAAAAAGAAGCCGTAAAAATTGGTGGAGGCGTAAATCATCGTATCGGACTTTTTGATATGATTTTGCTGAAAGACAACCACGTAGATTTTGCCGGAGGAATTGAAAATGCGATTAAACGTACACACGAATATCTAAAAGCAAAAGGTAAAAACCTGAAAATAGAAATAGAAGTACGCAATTTTGACGAGTTGGAACAGGTAATGAAGATTGGAGGCGTGGACAGAATTATGCTTGATAATTTTACCCCTGAAAACACAAAAAAAGCGGTAGAAATAATCGGCGGAAAATACGAAACAGAATCTTCCGGCGGAATTACTTTTGAAACATTGAGAACTTACGCCGAATGCGGCGTGGATTTCATTTCAGTAGGCGCATTAACACATTCTGTAAAAAGTTTGGATATGAGTTTTAAAGCCGTAGATTAAATGAAATTATTCAATATACCCAAGAATCGTTCATTAGTTTAAAAGCGCTGTTGAACGATTTTTTGTTTTAAAATTCTATTTCCAGAAAAACAATAATTTGTACTTTTGCGTTACAAAGAAAAAACCAGTAAAAACGGATGAAAAAACTGTTCGTAAAAATATTTTCGGTAATAACCATTGGCATATTGCTTTTGCCATCGGTTGCCAAACTCGAACATCACCATTTTTACACATTTCATTTCAACGCAGAAAGTAAATCAAACTCGCAGTCATTTTCTGAACAGTGCGAAATATGTCAATTTGAATTTTTTGCTTTTGTTCCTGAAAAGAAATTCAATCTCCCTGAAAAATTTACATCTGTCGTTACAAAATATCTTTTGAATGATATTTTAATTGTTTCCTTACCTAAAGTTTATAATTTTTCTCTTCGGGCTCCTCCTTTTGATTTATTTTAATGAGTTTTATTTCCAAGAAAATTAATTCATAATTTTCTTAAACACCAAGACAGCATTTTTGATTAAATGTTGAATCTTTTCATCTTACATAATATTAAAAACAAATCAAAAAAATGAAAAAAATAATTATAATTATCTTAATGATAGCTTCTTATCATTTTACATTTGCTCAAAATCAAATTATCGGAAAAGTTTTCGATCAAAACAATCATCCTCTAACGGGAGCTACCGTTTTTCTGCCCGAACTTAATAAAGGCGTAACTACAGACACAAACGGACATTATGAAGTTTCCAATTTGCCAAACGGCAAAATTAAAATCCGTTTTTCTTACATTGGTTATGCCAATGATATTTCAACCGTTATACTGAAAGACAATACATCCATTACATTAAATGTACAATTACACGAATCGGCAATTGAAGCCGAAGAAGTTGTTGTGTCGGGAGGATATAATTCTACGCAGCACGAAAATGCGGTAAAAATAGATGTTCTAAAACTTAATCCTACAGAAATTCAGACTACCAATAATTTTACGGAAATGCTTACCAAAATTCCCGGTATAGATATGATTTCAAAAGGAAACGGCGTAGCAAAACCGGTTATTAGAGGACTTTCGATGAACGATATTTTGGTTCTTAACAACGGCGTTCGTTTCGAAAACTACCAGTATTCAAGTCATCATCCGCTGGGAATTGATGAATTTGGCATTGAAGACGTGGAAATTATCAAAGGTCCCGCTTCACTGCTTTATGGTTCGGATGCAATTGGAGGTGTAATAAATTTCATCAAAGAAAAACCTGCAAACGAGAATTCCATTGTCGGCGATTATAACTTGCAATTATTTTCCAATAGTTTAGGAATGACCAATAATTTGGGAATAAAAGGAACCTCTAAAAATTTTTATGGAGGAATAAGAGTAGGCAGCAAAACAAACGCTGATTATTTACAGGGAGGCGGAGCGTTTGTTCCCAATTCGCGTTTCAATGAAATGTCGGTAAAAACAAATGTAGGTTTTACCGGTAAATTTGCCACACTTAATTTGTTTTATGATTATACCAATGAAAAACTCGGACTTGCAGAAGATGAAGCTGTAGAACAAATTACCGAAAAGGGACGAAAACCGGAGATTTTTTATCAGGAATTCAACACACATTTACTTTCATCGCAAAACAAGTTCTACCTCGGAAATTTCAAACTGGATGTAAATGGCGCCTATCAAAATACAGATCTTGCACACATTGGCGAACCCAACCAATATGAAATTCAAATGCAGTTGAAAACTCTTACTTATGAAACAAAACTATATCTTCCTTCCGATAAAAATTCAGAATATATCGTCGGCTTTCAAGGAATGAACCAAATAAATTCCAATGTAAATGATAGAGAAGTAATATTGCTTCCTGATGCAGTTACGAATAATTATTCCGCTTTCGGTCTGCTTCAATACACCTTCTTAGAAAAACTAAAACTTCAAACCGGTTTACGTTACGATTATAAAACCATTGATACGGAAGCTGTAAACAATGCGGATGATATTGAAAATTACCGTCCTGCTATTCATAAACCTTACGGAAGTTTTAGCGGTTCGCTTGGAGCAACATATCATTTTTCCGATGTTTTGCTTTTACGTGCCAACATTGCATCTGCTTACCGCACACCAAACATAGCGGAATTAACCTCTAAAGGACAACATGAACTTCGTTTTGAAATTGGCGATGAAAATCTGCAGCCCGAAAAATCATTGGAAACAGATATTAGCGTCCATTATCACAAAGAAAACATTCAATTTGATATTGCCGGTTTTTATAATAAGGTAAACGATTATATTTTTATTGCTCCTACGGGCGAAGAAACCTCATCCGGCATTGGAATTTATAAATATAAACAAGCAAACTCAATGCTCTACGGAGGAGAAGCCGGCGTGCATTTTCATCCTAAACAAATAAAATGGCTTCATATTGAAACTACTTTTTCTTCCGTTATCGGGAAACAAAACAATGGAGATTATCTTCCGTTTATTCCGGCAAATAAATTAAATGTGGAATTGCGTGCCGAAAAAGAAAAACTTGGACTTTTGCAAAAAGCATTTTTCTCGATAAATTCTCACACGGCTTTTGCACAAAACAACGCTGCCCCTGATGAAACCACCACAAAAGGATATACACTATTAGGGACAAACATTGGCAGTGAAATTCAATTCAAAAATCAAAAAATCCTATGGACTCTTGGATGTAGTAATCTTTTGGATACCAAATACATCAATCATTTATCTACACTCAAAGAAGTAAATATGTTGGACGCAGGAAGAAATATTACGTTTACATTAAAAGTCCCGTTTGAGATTCATTAACTATTTTTCAGAGAGCCGTTTCTTTTTCAAAAGAAGCGGCTCTTTGTTATTCACTAAAAAATACCGATATTTGCACATCAAATTTATTTTTACAAAAGTATGAAAATAGCTATTGTTGGCACCGGATACGTTGGTTTGGTTTCAGGAACATGTTTTGCTGAAATGGGCGTAGATGTTACTTGCGTTGATATCGATACTCAAAAAATTGAGAATCTTAAAAAAGGAATTATTCCCATTTATGAACCCGGATTGGAAGATATGGTTTTACGCAATGTAAAAGCAGAACGGCTTCATTTTACTACAAAACTTGCCGATGTTTTGGAGGAAACAGAAGTGGTTTTTAGTGCGGTAGGAACTCCGCCTAATGAAGATGGAAGCGCCGATTTGAAATATGTACTGGAAGTCGCAAAGGAAATTGGAGAAAAAATGAACAGTTATAAATTGCTTGTTACCAAAAGTACGGTTCCTGTTGGTACCGCAAAATTGGTAAAACAAACCATTCAAGATGAATTAAACAAAAGAGGTGTAAACATACCCTTTGATGTGGCTTCCAATCCCGAATTTTTAAAAGAAGGAGATGCAATCAGCGATTTTATGAGTCCTGACAGAGTTGTGGTAGGCATCGACAGCGAAAAAGCCAAAGAACTATTGACTAAATTATATCGTCCATTTTTGCTAAATAATTTTCGTGTTATTTTTATGGACATTCCTTCCGCTGAAATGACAAAATATGCTGCAAATTCGATGTTGGCAACACGTATCAGTTTTATGAACGACATTGCCAATTTATGTGAAATTGTAGGAGCCGATGTAAATATGGTACGTAAAGGAATTGGCAGTGATGCACGCATTGGTGGAAAATTTTTGTACGCAGGCACAGGTTACGGCGGTTCCTGCTTCCCTAAAGATGTACAAGCACTTATACGCACAGCCAAAGAACATGGTTATGAATTGCGGCTTTTACAAGCAGTGGAAGAAGTAAATAACTCCCAAAAAGAAGTTCTTTTCAATAAATTATTAAAACGATGGGGAAAAAATATGCGAGGAAAAACCGTTGCGGTTTGGGGACTGGCATTTAAACCCAATACCGACGATATTCGGCAAGCTCCTGCATTTATTGTAATGGAAAAACTTTTAAAATCCGGAGTAAATATTCGCGTTTTTGATCCTATTGCCATTCCCGTATCAAAAGAACGTATCGAATTTCTGGAAAAACAACAAGCCGATAAGGAAGAAAAAATTAATTATTCCAATATTTATTTTGCCAACGATATTTACGATGCTGCTTTTGAAGCGGATGCGCTTTTACTTGTAACGGAATGGAAAGAATTCCGTATGCCAAGTTGGAACGTAATTAAAAAATCAATGAAAACCCCAGTGGTTTTAGATGGAAGAAATATCTACGACAAATCTGAAATGAAAGAACTCGGATTTGATTATGAAGGCATTGGATAAAATTTTTATATTTTCTCCATACATAAACAAAAAAGATTGACCGTTCTAGTCAATCTTTTTCTATTTTATAAAAAATACATTTCATTTATTTACCCGATATTTATCTACTCCGTTTTTTATAAAGTCAACAATTTGTTGAGCAGCCGCAATTCCTGCGTTTATATTTGCTTCTTCGGTTTGTGCTCCCATTTTTTTCACAGTAGCATAATAACGGTCGCCTACTTTTGCTTTAAATTCTTCGTGCATATCAGCAGCAATATCCGTCAAATATTTGAATTTTGGATTTTCAAGCATATATTCGAGCAATTCCGGTTCATTTATCACTTCCTTGCGTGCCGTATTTACCATAATCGCTCCTTTTGGAAGCAAATTCAATAATTCTTTGCCGATAAATTGCTTGGTTTCTTCGGTATAAGGAACATTAATTGAAATAACATCTGAACTTTGATACAACGTTTTTGCAGAACAGGTTGGATTAACTCCCTCTGTTTTAATATCTTCCGCCCGACAGTAAATATCGTACGCTGAAATTTCCATACCAAAACCTTTTGCAATACGTGCTACATTACGTCCGATATTTCCATAAGCATGAATTCCAAGTCGTTTTCCTTTCAACTCAGTTCCTGAGGTACCATTATAGTAATTACGTATTCCGTAAATCATTAAACCAAAAGCTAATTCAGCTACGGCATTAGCATTTTGTCCCGGCGTATTCATAACGCAAACTCCGGCTTTGGTAGCTGCATCAAGGTCAATATTATCATAGCCTGCTCCGGCACGAACTACAATTTTCATTTTTTTTGCCGCCGAAATTACTTCCGCATCAATAATATCGCTACGCACAATTACAGCATCAGCATCGGCTACAGCATCCAATAGTTGTTGTTTTTCCGTATATTTTTCGAGTAAAGCGAGTTCAAATCCGGCTCCTTCCACTTCGTTACGGATTCCATCTACAGCCACTTTGGCAAACGGTTTATCTGTTGCAATTAATATTTTCATATCTCTAACCCCTGAAAGGGGGAATTTTAGAATTATATAATTATATGATTATTTTTTGTATGACATTCAAACTTCTCCTTTTCAGGAGAGATAAAGAAGGATCAATTATTTTTTTCAAATTCCTGCATACAAGCGATTAACGCTTCTACCGATTCTTTTGGACAAGCATTGTAAATAGATGCGCGGAAACCTCCTACGGAACGATGTCCTTTAATTCCAACCATTCCTTTACTTTTAGCAAAATCAAGGAAAGCGGCTTCTTTATCTTCATAGCCCGAAGCCATTACAAAGCAAACATTCATTATCGAACGATCTTCTTTTACGGCTGTACCTACAAACATTTTATTACGGTCAATTTCATCATAAAGCAAATTGGCTTTCTCAACATTAATTTTGTGCATAGCTTCCACTCCGCCAAGTTCTTTAATCCATTTAAGAGTTTCATGCATTACAAAAATAGAGAAAACCGGCGGCGTATTAAACATAGAACTATCTTTAATGCTTTCGCCAATGTGTGTTCTATAATCTACCATTGTTTGAAGTTTTCTCTCTACTTTCCCCAAAAGATCTTTGCGTATAATCACAAATGCAACTCCTGCAGGACCTACATTTTTTTGAGCTCCACCGTAAATAATAGCATATTTGCTTACGTCCACCGGACGCGACATAATATCTGAAGACATATCGGCTACTAAAGGAACCGGGCTTTCCATATCCTCTTTTATTTCTGTTCCGAAAATGGTATTATTTGTTGTTATATGGAAATAATCAGCATCTGCAGGTATGGTGTAACCTTTAGGTATGTATGTATAATTTTTATCTTCTGATGAGGCGACAACTTGTGTTTCACCATAAAATTTAGCTTCTTTGATGGCTTTTTTCGCCCAAGCCCCTGTTTGAAGATAAGCCGCTTTTTTATTCAAAAGATTAGCAGGAACGTGAAAGAATTGCGTGGAAGCGCCACCGCCTAAAAACAATACCGCATAATTATCGGGGATGTTTAAAAGTTCTCTCCACAGTTGGTCGGTTTCTTGCATAATTCGTTCCCAACCAGGAGTGCGGTGCGAAATTTCAAGAATACCAATTCCTGTATTATCAAAATCACGAATAGCTTCAATAGCTGATTCAATTGCCGGCTTCGGTAAAACACACGGTCCTGCATTAAAATTATGTTTTTTCATACAAATAAAATTTTTGAATGATTATTCAAGTTCGTAAGCACAAAATTACTGCTTTTTTTCTTCATTTCGGCTTTTCTTCTTTGTTTTTTTACCCGAAGAGTGAAAATAAAAAAAATCAGCTGATTTTCAGCTGATTGCAACTTATTTTATTTGTATTTTTATCCAATTTAGTATTTCTTCTAATGCTTTTGGAGAAAAAGTTTGTTCAATTTTTGCATATTCTTGAGGTGAGCCCGTTTTGCATTCTTGGAATAAATGATTTAATCCTTCTAATTCTACAGTTTTGAAATTTTTATTCCCGGCTTTGTGTAAAGCTTCTGTTATAACTGGCAGATTTTCTTTAGCCGGAACCTGTAAATCTTTCGAACCGTTTAATGCCAATACGGGAATTTTTATTTTTTCCAACGCAGAAACAGGGTCGTATTTAATAAAATATTGCATCCAAGGCGACGAAAGTAGTTCGATCATCATGGTTATTTGCGCTTCTTTTTGTTCTTGAGAAATTGTTTTTCCCGTATCAACATTTTCTTCCATTGCTTTTTTCAAATACGCTTTCAAATCCGATTTTAATTTTTCTCTGTCCGTAGAATTCAAAACCAAATCATAAGCTCCACTGTTGGTTTCCTTTGTTTTTCTTAAATCTTCATCACTGAGCCCTGATACCTTTCCGATAGCTTCCGCCTGCATCAGTAAAAGTTTATCGCCACGCACGCCTGTTCCTGCAAGAAGTACAATAAATGCCACGTTTTTATTGCGTGCCGCCACCATTGGCGCAATAATTCCACCTTCGCTGTGTCCGATTAACCCAATTTTCTTTTTATTTACATCTTTTCTTGTCATCAGATAATTCATAGCGGCTTCTACGTCTTTTGAAAAATCGTAGGAGGTTGCTTTTTTGAAATCGCCTGTGGATTGAGCTGTTCCTCTATCATCATAGCGTAATACTCCGATTCCGTTCCGAGTTAAATAATCGGCAATTACCAAAAAAGGTTTGTGTCCCATCAATTCTTCATTACGATTTTGAGGACCGCTCCCCGTAATCATTACCACTACGGGAAATTTTCCTTCTTTTTTAGGTAGCGTCAATGTTCCAGCCAACGTATCTCCATCTATTTTATTCACAAATTTTACTTCTTCGGAATAATACGGGAAAGGCGGTTTTGGTTCCTGCGGACGAGAAACTTTCTTTTCCTCCCCTGTCCCTTTTACTAAATCTAAAGGCATTGTAGCTCCCATTTGAGAAAAGTTTCCCGTAATTTTATTCTCGGATTCTATTTTTCCTTCGTACTTCCCATAAATGGTTTTAATGTCCAATTTTAGGCTATCATTTTCAAGCGTAACAGCTGCGACCGGAATTCCTTTTGCGCCTTGGTCGGGACTGTCCAACGTTGCCGTGTAAGTTCCGGCGTTTTTATCAATGTGAAAAACTATGCGCAATTCAATCCCTTGTGTTTTTAAAACCCCATTCCAGGTTCCGATAACATCTTGCGCAAACATGGATACACAACCAAATCCAAGTATTATAAATAAAAATATCTTCTTCATAATATTTTAATAATTAATTATTTAACTATAAGATGAATTAAAATTTTAGAGATAATTTCTGACATAATAATTCCTAAAATAAAACCAAGTATCAATTTTGAACCTTTTATTCCGGTAGAAATCTTTAGAGCATTATACATCAACGCTATAAACCAAACCATTACAGGCAAAGAAAGAATCAAGAAAACAATAAAAGACAAATAAGAAAAAATAATCAATGGATTTTTCATAACCTCACTCAAAGCGGGTTGATGTGTAAATAATGCCATTATTGCCAATAAAAGCAATGGCGCTCTCGACAAAGTCATTG
This sequence comes from uncultured Paludibacter sp., assembly GCA_900498215.1. Classification (GTDB taxonomy): domain Bacteria; phylum Bacteroidota; class Bacteroidia; order Bacteroidales; family Paludibacteraceae; genus UPXZ01. The sequence goes on from LR026962.1 coordinate 1,855,321, forward strand.
TTCCTAAAATATCTACGAAGCGGAATCCTTTGGCAATGGTCAATCCAACAATATACATCACCAACACTACTGATATCAAATCTATTCCCAGCATTAGAAAGGATTTGCAAAATGAAATATCCATATCAGAGAAATGCGCGTCAATTGCACCATTGAAAACTAAATTTCCGTAAGTGCCGATAACTCCCGTTGCGATAACAACAACCAACCCGATTATAAACGCTTGCCAACCGGCAATACGTGTAAAAGGATTCCAAAGTAAATTCCATTTATTTTTCATATTCTTCAATCCTTTCTATGATTTCGTTTAACATATTACGCACGGTAGGGTAACTCAATTTGAGTTCAGAAGCCATTTCTTTTAGACTGCCGCTATTTTTCACAAAACGGAGCACAAATTGCTGGTCGTCATCAGACAACCTTGCAAGAACAGGCAATGTGTACAAACCAGAAACTTCTGTTTCGCAGTTTTCACATTTCAGCGATTTTACTTTGAGATGCGCGTGGCAACTCGGACAAGATGTTGGTAACATTTTTATTTACGCTTTGGCTCATATTCACGGGGTGACTTNAAGTCACCCCGTGAATATTTGAGATTTAGAAATATTTTATTGCGCAAATATAATATTATTTTCAATAAAACAAAATATATTTTGAATAATATTTATTTTTATTTTAATATTATTCATAAAAGGTGTTGATTATTTAATAAAAAAACCGAATTTATAAAATCCGGCTTTAAAAAATATATTCCAAAAACTTTTGAATCATTATTTCCCTGAAATAATCCGTTTTATTTCATTTAACTTATTCAGCGCTTCTATTGGAGTAAGATTATTGATATTCAATCCTTTAATTTCATCGCGGATTTGTTCCAAAACAGGGTCGTCCAATTGGAAGAAACTCAATTGATAACCTTCTCGTTGCGTGGCAATTTCACCCACAGGTTTTGAGATTCCGTTTTGACGGTTATCGGTTTCAAGTTGTTTGAGGATTTCGTTGGAGCGTTTTACGATGCTTTGAGGCATTCCCGCCATTTTTGCCACGTGAATACCAAAACTGTGTTCGCTTCCGCCACGCACTAATTTACGAAGGAAAATCACTTTTTTATCTACTTCTTTTACCGATACATTGTAGTTTTTAATACGTGAAAACGAATTTTCCATTTCATTCAACTCGTGATAATGAGTTGCAAAAAGCGTTTTGGCTTTGAAATTTGGATTTTCGTGAATGTATTCCACTATTGCCCACGCAATAGAAATGCCATCATAAGTGCTTGTGCCGCGTCCAAGTTCATCAAAAAGCACCAAACTGCGGTCTGAAAGATTATTCAAAATGCTCGCCGCCTCGTTCATTTCCACCATAAACGTACTTTCTCCCAACGAAATATTGTCGCTGGCGCCTACACGCGTGAAAATTTTATCCACCACACCTATTTTTGCACTTTCCACCGGCACAAAACAGCCGATTTGCGCCAGCAACACAATTAATGCCGTTTGACGCAACAAGGCAGATTTTCCCGCCATATTCGGTCCGGTAATGATGATGATTTGCTGTGTTTTATTATCGAGATAAACATCGTTGGCAATGTAACTTTCGCCTATTGGAAGTTGTTTTTCAATTACCGGATGTCGTCCTTGTTTTATGTCGATTACATCGCTCTCATTTACTTCAGGACGGAAATATTTGTTTTCTTCGGAAACTTTCGCAAACGAAAGCAAACAATCAATCTTGGCTATCAAATTGGAATTGAGTTGAATAGCCGTAATATATTCTGAAAGAGCTAACACCAACTCATTGAAAATACGGGTTTCAATTGCCAAAATTTTTTCTTCGGCGCCCAAAATTTTTTCTTCGTAATCTTTTAATTCCTGTGTAATGTAACGCTCGGCGTTTACCAGCGTTTGCTTGCGTATCCACGTTTCAGGAACTTTATCTTTGTGCATATTTCGCACTTCAATATAATAACCAAAAACATTGTTATAACTGATTTTTAGCGAAGGAATTCCGGTAGATTGACTTTCACGTTGCTGAATTTCAAGAAGATAACTTTTACCGGAATGAGCCAGTTTTCGCAATTCGTCCAAATCGTTGTTTACACCTGAACGAATAATGTCTCCTTTATTTATAAGTGCAGGCGGGTCGCTTTGAACTTCCTTATCAATTTTTTCGGCAATGATTTTACACGGATTTAATTGTTCCGCGATTTTTCGCAACGCGTCATTTTCAGATTCGGCACACGCTTGTTTTATTGGTTCAATCGCATTTAAAGCCACTTTCAATTGTACCACTTCGCGAGGATTAATTCTTCCAACCGCTACTTTTGAAATAATTCGTTCCAAATCACCTATCAACGATACATTTTGAATTAATATTTGTTTCAATTCGGGATTTCGGAAGAAATATTCCACTACGCTCAATCGTTCTTCAATCGGTTTCACATCTTTGAGCGGAAAAGCTACCCAGCGTTTTAACAAACGACTTCCCATCGGACTTATCGTTTTATCAATAATATCCACCAGCGTTTTTCCACCTTCATTAATCGTGCTGTACAATTCCAAATTGCGCACAGTAAACCGATCCAACCAAACGTATCTATCTTCCTCAATACGAACAATTTGCGTAATATGTCCCGTTTGCTGATGATGCGTAATATCCAAATAATGCAGAATAGCTCCCGCAGCAACAATTCCGTTCGGTAGATTTTGCACTCCGAAACCTTTCAAACTTTTGGTTTCAAAATGTTTCAGAAGACGTTCATTTGCTGTATCGGGAGTATAAATCCAGTCTTCCAGTGCGTAAGTGAAATATTTTGTACCGAAAGCGGTTTCAAATTCTTTCTTTTTAGTGCGGTCATAAAGCACTTCTTTTGGCGAAAAACTGTTAAGCAATTTATCTATGTATTCCGCAGTTCCTTCCGCCAGTAAAAATTCTCCGGTAGAAATATCCAAAAACGAAACTCCGATGATGTTTTTGGAAAAATAAACGCTTGCTAAAAAATTATTTTCTTTGTGATTGAGCGTAGTATCGCTGTACGAAACACCCGGAGTAACCAACTCTGTGACACCACGTTTTACTATTTTTTTTGTCAGTTTCGGATCCTCAAGTTGATCGCAAATTGCCACACGTTTTCCGGCACGTACCAGTTTTGGCAAATACGTATCCAACGCATGATGCGGAAATCCCGCCATTTCAACTGTCTTTTCTTTTCCGTTTGCACGGCGCGTTAACGTAATTCCTAAAATTTCAGCCGCAACAATGGCATCGGTAGAATAAGTTTCGTAAAAATCGCCACAACGAAACAGCAAAACAGCATCAGGATGCTTTGCTTTAATCTCGTTGTATTGTTTCATCATCGGTGTTTCAACAATTTCGCTCATTATATTAGTTATTATTTATATGTTATAACTCGTTAATGGTTTCCACCATTTTACCCCATTCGTATTTTTTCTTTTCTTCTTTGATGTTTTTGATAAATGTTTGTGAACGGTTGTGTTCCAAAAAATCAATCAATGCATCGGCAATTTCATTTTTATTCGGTTCCACCACATATCCCACTTTTCTATCGGGAACAATTTCGGCTAAACCGCCCACATTTGTAACCAACATCGGTTTTTCGAAGTGATATGCAATTTGTGAAACTCCGCTTTGAGTTGCCGAACGATACGGTTGTGCCACTATATCTGCTACATTAAAATAATTGCTTACTTCACTATCGGGAATAAAATGCGTGTGTAAAATAACATCGTCTTCCAATGCATTTTTTCTTATGATTTCTTTGTATGAATCTTCCGATTCGTAAAACTCTCCTGCAACAATTAATTTTACAGGATATTGTCTGAATCGCACATCGGCAAATGCTTCGAGTAACAAATCAAGTCCTTTATATTTACGAATAAAACCAAAGAATAAAATATATGAATATCTTGCATCCAAATCCAGCTTTTTAGCTGCTTTATCTTTTGAAATAATTTCTCCGTAATGGTCGTAAATGGGATGCGGAGAAATAAGTTTTAGCTTTCCGGTTTTATCAAAAATGTTAATATCATCTGCTACCGACTTTGCCATGGCAACAAAACCATCCATTGCTTTTACAAAATAATTGGGAAAAAGTTTATCTAAAATCGTCGGTTCGTGCGGAATCATATTATGCACCAAAGCGATATTCTTGGTGTTTTTTGCTTTACAATTTCGTGCGATAGTTCCAAAACAGGGAGCCATAAACGACATCCAGTAACAAAAAATCACTTTATCAGGGTTTTTTGACTTGATCTCTTTTCCTACTTTTATCCAATTAAAAGGATTAATGCTGTTGACTTTTCGTGTGATTTTTAAATCATCGGGCATTTTTTCTGATGAGAATTGGGTTTTTCCCGGGAACAAAAAAGAGGGATATTGTAATGTGAACGTGTAAATCTCCACATCGTTTCCCTGACGGACAAATTCGCGTGCAAGCCGTTCATTATAAGCTGCCAATCCGCCCCGAAATGGATACGCCGTTCCTACAATGATGATTCTCATAATGAATTATAAAATTGGTTGGAAATGCAAATGTAAGAAATTATTTACTGGGTGAAATAATTTAGCGGAAAGTTTTTTCTGAAAGAATTCTAAATTCCAACAAAAAGCGAAAACTCGTTTAGTTCGCTTTTAATTTATTCATATTCCCTTTTTTGAGCGAGAAAACAAAGGTTAAACCGCCACCGGGAGTATTTTTAGCGGTAATATTCCCTTTATGATATAAAACGGCGTTTTTCACAATTGCCAATCCTAATCCGGTGCCGCCCATTTTACGGCTGCGTCCTTTATCTACACGATAAAATCGCTCGAAAATACGATTTAAATGTTCCTCCGAAACCCCTATTCCATTATCGGAGAAAGTAAAATAGTAAAAATCATCGTCTTCGCGGTAGCAATTGATTTCCACCCTGATATTTTCACCGGCATAGGTTAAAGCGTTATCCATCAAGTTTCTAAAAATGGAGTAAATCAATGAAACATTTCCCCGAATTTGTATCTCGGGATGAAGATGAGTTTCTACCTCAAAATGTCTTTCTTCAAGTTGCAAATGAACATCATTCAGTACATCTGAAACAATTGCCGAGATATTACAAAGTTCCTTTTCGAATGCTTTGCGGTGTTCTTCAATTTTGTTTAATGTAGAAATATCCTGTAAGAGTGCACTCAAACGCTGTGCTTGCTGAAGCGAGCGTTCCACAAAAAAATGCTGACGCTCGGCATCTAATTCAGGATTTTCAAGAATACTTTCCATATATCCCATAATGGATGCTACAGGCGTTTTCAGTTCGTGCGAAATATTTTGCGTCAATTGCCTTTTCAGTTCATTTTCGTGTTCTTGAAGGGTAATGTCATTTATGGAAACTTCAAAGGTATCGTCCTGAAAAACAATACATTGAACCATAAATATTTTCCCTTCTTTTTCAATGGTAATTCGTTTACGCGTAAGTTGATAATTGGTTAAACTCTCATCTATAAATTGGTCTATTTCCTGAAATTCTTCCAATGCAAATATATCTTCCGAAGTTCCTTTCTGTTTTTCAGTTAAGAAATTGGTATATTGAATAAAATGTGAATTTACAAGAATTTCTTTTTTCTCTGACGAAAAAATTCCCAATCCTTCTTGCGATATTTGAAGGTGCTTTATCAACTTCTCGCGTTCATTGTTTACATCGTTTTTTGTTTTTGCCAGCTGTTTATATAAACTTACCATATTTTGGCTTATTTCTCCCAATTCATCTTTAGGAAAATCCCAATCTTCATCTTCAAATTCCTCTGTTTGAGCTTTGTGCGTAAATAATCTTAATCGGTCAATGGAACGAGTGAAATTTTTAGTGATAAAATAAAGCGCTGTGATGGCTAAAATGAGAATTGCCACCATAAAGTATATGAAAAAAAGATTGGTCTTCAGTAGTATTTTTAAACCCGGTGTGTAAGGAAGTGCGCTTCTTACATAAAAATGAGGAAATTTGGTAGCGTAATAATAATAATCTTTTCCGGTGGAGTGTGAATGACGAATTGCTTTACCATCGCCACTATTTCTCGCCATTAAAAACTCGGGACGATTTTTATGGTTTTCAAGCGTGGTCGGGTCTTTTACAAATGAATCATAAAGTACCAATCCCGAAGTATCTATCACCGTAACGCGCAAGGTTGAATCGGGGAAAAGTTTTACAAGCTCGTTTAATTGCGGCCACGAAAAGTTTTTTTCATTTAAATAATTACTGATAACCAGATTGTAATTTTTCAACTGACCGTCAAGCAATTGAGCACGATTATTTCGCTCACGCTGATACTGTACAAAAGTGATAGTAGCCAGCAGTAAAAAAATCATGCTGAAAAAATACAGAAATATTTTTTTGTAAAGACGCAACTTTGTTATTGGTTAAATGATTGATTGGTTGATTAGTTAATTTATAATCAGAATAATATTATGGTAAATTATCCGGTAAAACATATTGAGTTGCTAACTTTATAGTATCGCTAATCAGCTAATTAACTATTTAACCAATTCACCATAATTTACTCTTCAAAACAATATCCGTAACCCAAACGCGTAACAATGTTTTTTCCGTACGGACCAATTTTTTTACGTAAGCGCGTAATGTTTACGTCAATAGTGCGGTCTAAAACTACAACTTCGTCAGACCAAACACGGGACAACATTTCTTCGCGCGTGAAAACACGGTTTTTATTTTCAAGAAACAATTTTAATATCTCAAATTCCTTCTTGGTAAACGGAATTTCTTCGCCGTTGAGGGTTACTTTTTTGTTTTCCAAACTTACGTTCAATTTATCGTACTTTAGATTTTGTTCCGCTTTGCCTTCTTTTTTGGCTTCAACCCTGCGAAGTACGGCTTTTACACGCGCCAACACTTCACGTATTGAAAACGGTTTTGAAATATAATCGTCGGCGCCGATGTTAAAACCTGTCAAACGATCGTTTTCCGTATCTTTTGCAGTAAGGAAAATAATGGGAATTTGAGCCGTTTCAGGATTGTCGTTCAGTAAACGAGCCATTTTAAATCCTGAAATTTCACCCATCATCACGTCGAGCAAAATCAGGTTATAATCGGTTAATTTCTTTTTCAGCGCTTCTTCTGCAGAATAAGCCACATCTACGGTGTAACCTTCGGTTTCCAAGTTGAACTGAAGAATTTCGCATAAGTCTTCTTCATCGTCAACCACTAAAATTTTGTAATTATTCATACTTTAATGTATTTAAAATTTCACCGCAAAGTAACGTGTTTTATATTTCGATGTCGTGTAATAAGTATTACAAAAGTATGACAAAATTTTTATTTTGTATTTATCTCAATCCTTCCGATTTTCACTCCTTTTGCGCTTGCTTCCACTGTAATTGTTCCGGCTTTCTCCGTACTTTGAACCAATGCTGTAAGCTGTCCGCTGAAAAGTCTCATCTTGGGAGATTGAAATGGCGTTAAATCTATTGCATCTCCGTTTGCCATTGAATTGTATTTTCCTGCTCCCGTAACCTTTATGGTAATTTCATCGGTTTGGGTTGGACAGAAGTTTCCATCTCTATCCACCATTTTAACGTTGATAAAAGAAATATCTTTTCCATCGGCTTTGATGGTGTTTCTATCGGCTTCAAGGACAATTTTAACAGGTTTCCCGGCGGTTTTCATCTCTTCTGTGGCAGCGATGTTTCCTTTTTCATCATAAGCAACAACCTTTACCGTTCCTGCTTCATATTTTGTGTTCATCCACATCAAACGGTATTTTTTCAGCCGTTCCAATGTCATTTTTGTTTTGTCGGAATTGGTGCTATCCGGATTAATTTCAGTGTCCTTTGTTTGTCTGCCCTGACTTTTTCCGTTGATGAAAAGTTCTGCCGAAGGATAATTGGTATATACAAAAATCGGAGTAACTTGTCCTTCACGTCCTTTCCAGTTCCAATGCGGTAAAATATGCAATGTTTTTTCATCCGATTTCCAAAGGCTGCGATAAAGGTAATAACGATCTTTTGGAATTCCCGCCAAATCAATAATACCAAAATAGGAACTATGCGAGGNCCAATTTGAGTAATATGGAGTTGGCTCTCCAAGATAATCAAATCCTGTCCAAACAAATTCTCCAATATAATAAGGCAAGTTTTCCCAAATAAAATTATCTTCGGGTAAATCCGACCAATAACAGTGTTCCACATCGTAAGAAGAGCATTGCTTATCTTCGTATTGTTTCATAGATTGACGCACAACAGGAAATTTATACACTCCGCGTGAACTAACCGTAGAAGCTGTTTCGCTTCCGAGAATAATTTGTTGTGGAAGGTGATTATAATATTCTCTGTAAAAATGTGGTTTATAATTAAATCCCGGAATATCCAACACTGCTGCAAAGTTATTATAAACCGCTGTTTTTGAATTATCCATTCCAAGAGTTACAGGACGTGTGGGGTCTTCACGATGGCAAATATCTTGCAGAAAACGAGCACGTTTGGGTCCATTTACATTATCGCCTTGGTCGGGAACTTCGTTTCCTATACTCCACATTACAACGGAAGGATTGTTACGGAACTGATGCAGCAAATTTACCATATCTTTTTCGGCATACTCATCCCAAAGCAAATTATATCCATTTTTCACTTTATAATGTTTCCATTCATCAAAACTTTCGGGCATTAACATCATTCCCATTTCATCACAAGCTCGTACCAGTTCAGGAGCCGGCATATTGTGTGAAGTCCGGATGGCATTTGCACCCATTTCTTTCAATATCCGGATTTGACGTCGAATGGCGGCATCGTTCACAGCTGCTCCAAGCGGTCCTAAATCGTGATGATTACAAACTCCTTTGAACATAATTCGTTTGCCATTGAGAAAAAATCCTTTATCAGGAACAACTTCAATGGTACGTATTCCAAAGGTGGTTTCATATTCATCCATCAATTTGCCATTCGCATAAAGTTTTGAAACGGCTTTATAAAGTGTGGGAGTTTCTACGTCCCATAATTTAGGATTGGTAACAATCAAATCTTGATTAAATTCGTTTTCATCGTAAGACAAAAGCGTACTTTCCGCTCTATTAACCTGATTTCCATTTTCATCTAAAATGGTTGTTAACAAAACACATTTTTCTTTGCTGTTTCCTTCAATTTTTGTTCGTATGTTTACTTTAGCAAAATCTTCACGCACCACAGGAGTAGTTACGTACGTTCCCCAAGCGGGAATATGAATATTGTTCGTGATAATAACGTGAACATTCCGATACAAACCGGCTCCGGGATACCAACGAGATTGATCCGTTTTATTTTCAAGACGCACAGCAAGCGAGTTTGGAGAACCGTCTTTATTCAAAAAATCAGTAATATCCAAGTAAAAAGAATTATAACCGTAGCCCCATTCTCCTGCTTTTTTACCATTCACATATACCTGCGGATACGACATTGCTCCATCAAAAAGCAACGTTACTTGTTTTCCATTTTCAAAACGGGGCAAATCTGCAGAATTTCTGTACCATCCGACGCCAATAAAAGGAAGTCCTCCGGTGCGTCCCGCTTGTTCCATCGCTTCTTTCATTCCGTCTTGTTCAATTTTTACATTTTGAACGTCGTAATATCCAAAAGGTCCTGTTATAGCCCAATCGTGTGGAACGGTTACGTTTTGCCACTTACTATCATCGCAATTTGTATTTTTATTTGAAATATCGTCGGTACGGGTAAATTTCCAGTTTTTTTCAAGTAAATACTCTTTACGGTTTTGGCCGGAAATATTTAATGCAACGATTAAAATAATGAGGAAAGAAAATAGCTTTTTCATAAGATTGCAATTAAAAATAAAACGTGAAAGTCGGATTGCAAAACTACAAAAAATATCATAAAAAAAAATCAAAAAGTTTTTTACATAAATAGTCCGTTAAAATACATCCACACAACGTAACGTAAATATTTTCCAAGAAGCATAGACACAGCTACAATCCACCAGCGGCAGCGGAAAAATCCGGATGCTACGGCAATGATATCGCCAATACCGGGCAGGAAAGAAAAAAACGCAAACCAATCGCCGTATTTGTGCAAATTATCCTCAAATTTCATCATTTTCTGAGGTTTTACACGCAAATACTTCTCAATCCATTCTATTTTTCCCAAATATCCTAAATAATAGCATGACATCCCTCCCAAAAAATTGCCTAACGTAGCAACATAAACACATTTCCAGGGGTCAAGCCCACCGAATACGAGAGCAGAGAAAACTACTTCTGAACTGAAAGGAACAACTGTAGCCGCTAAAAAAGAGGCCAATAATAATCCCCAATATCCCCACTCTGCAAATCCTTCCATCTTAAAATAAAATTTGGTAAAAAGTAAATAATCCAACAATCAAAAATAGAAATATAAAAAGAACGGAATAAAACAAAGTACGCTGATAGGTGAATGTGTAAGCGGCTAAAACAGCGAAAAACGCAGCGCCCAAGGGAAGGTAACTCACAAAATCAACACAGAAGAATATCATTAACAAAATCAATCCGAAACCAATTATACGAAAGAAAAACAATAGTCTGCGGGTTTTTATAGACTCTCTATTAATGTTAGATCCGGCTCCAACCGTCAATATCAGAAAAATAGCGGACATTACTATTCCATATATCAAAGTGGGAAGATTTGTAAAAGAAATGATGGATAAACGGTTAAAAACACCTAAAAAATCAGGATAATAATCCAACGCTTTTGTTGTAAAATAAATCCAGCCATACACAGCCAGCCAAGGAACTAAAAAACCCAGAAGGGAAGCAAAAAAAGTGCGGAAAGAAAGGCACTTTAATTGATAAAAACCAATCCATACAAAGGGAAGCAAAAGTATATACTCCGGCAAAATAAGAACGCTGAGTGATAAAAATATAAAACCGAGAAAAGCGATTTCTGTTCCGTTTTCATTTGCATAATTATTAAAAAACAAATAAATGGCAAACATTACGGAAAGAGCCGCCAGATATGCCAAATAATTTCCATGTGTATCTATCCAAAAAACTGAAAGTAAAAGAAAAAAAAACGTAGGCAGAAAAGTTCGTGTGTTAATGTAAGCGTAACGATTGTTTATTTGGGCAAGTAACAAGGAAATAAAAACAGCGACTGCCAGCGTAATTAAATGCGCCATCAGGCTCGAAGAAGATATTACTTTTTCTGCCACGTGAGTTACACTTCCATTTGCGGATAACGATACCGAATAAGCAAAATAGAAAAATAACCAAAGAGCAACACTTGCTACAAAAGTAAAAATAGTAACAAAGGGATTAGGAACAATTATTTTTTGCAAATTGATTTTCATCCTGTCAGTATATTGGTTAGCCGTTAGCCGTATGTGAAATTACAAACGGCTAAAGCTAACTGGATTATTTTTTATTTCAATCCTCTTCGAATTAACAAAGCGTCCGGGTTTGGATCTTTTCCACGGAATTTTTTGTACAAAATCATCGGATCATCAGAATCTCCTTTTTCCAAGATATTTTTACGGAAAGAAGTGGCTATTTTCTGATTGAAAATATCGCCGGTTTCTTTAAATGCCTGAAAAGCGTCAGCATCAAGTACCTCCGCCCAGGTGTAGCTATAATATCCGGCAGCGTAACCCCCGTCAAAAATATGTTTAAAATAAGGGCTGCGATAACGTACAATAATTTCAGGTATCATTCCTATTCTTTCCATCGATTTCTTTTCAAAAGCATTCACATCAATATCAGCGGTATCTTTTATACTGTGATAATCCATATCGAGTAAGGCAGCCGAAAGTAACTCTGTCATATTGAAACCTTGATTGAATTTCGATGAATTTTGAATTTTGTCCATCAATTCTTTTGGCATTAATTCACCTGTTTTATAGTGGAAAGCATAGGTTTTCATCACTTCGGGTTCAAACGCCCAATTTTCCATAATTTGTGATGGAAGCTCTACAAAGTCACGCCGTACATTTGTTCCAGAAAGCGAAGGATAAGTTGACTGCGCCAATAATCCATGTAAAGCGTGTCCAAATTCATGAAACATAGTGCTTACTTCATCCATTGTAAGCAGCGATGGTTTGTTTGATGTGGGTTTTGTAAAATTCCCTACATTCATAATTATCGGACGATGATTTACTCCATTCTTGATATATTGCTCGTTTATATTGTTCATCCAAGCTCCTGCGCTTTTACCCGCGCGGGGATAATAATCGGTATAAAGAATGCCTATTAAAGAACTGTCTTTATCGGTTACTTTAAATACTTCTACGTCTTTATCGTAAACCGGCATATTTTCCAATTTCTCAAATTGAAGTCCGTAAAGTTTTGTTGCCAAGCCAAAAACGCCTTTTCGAACATTTTCCATTTTGAAATACGGTTTCAGTTGTTCTTCTTCCAAATCGTATTTTTGCTTGCGGAGTTTTTCAGCATAATACCACCAATCCCAAGGTTCCAATTTTTCTCCTTTACCTTCGGTGTCCATCAGCTTTTGAAGTTCTGCGGCTTCCACTTTTGCTTTTGCTACTGCAGGTTTCCATACTTTATCCAGGAAAGCATAAACAGTTTCGGGTGTTTTTGCCATTGTATTATCCAATATAAAAGCGGCAGGGGTTGCAAATCCTAATAGTTGCGCTTTTCTTACACGCAGTTTCATTATTTTGTTTATAACTGCCTTATTATCATTCTTATTACCGTGGTTACAACGGGTGGTGTAAGCGGTCAGTAATTCTTTGCGCAATTCACGGTTTTCACTATATTGCAATACGGGTATAAAACTTGATTTTTGAGTTGTAAAAAGCCATTGTCCTGATTTTCCCGCCGTTTTAGCTTCGTCCGCAGCGGCTTCAATCACGCTTTGCGGCAATCCTTTTAATTCTTCTTTTTTTGTTACAAATTTTTGATAGGAATTGGTTTCCGCCAATACATTTTGTACAAATAGTAATTCCGCCGCGCTCAATTGTTTATTGATTTCTCTCAACTGTGATTTTTGTTGGTCGTTCAATGCGGCGCCGCTACGGATAAATTCTTTATAATATCTTTCTAATAAGCGATTTTGTTCTGCATTCAAACCAAGAGTAGCTCTTTCATCGTAGAGTTTCTTTACTTTTTTGAAAATCTTTTCATTCAAATACAGATTGTCATTATGTTCGGTAAGTTTCGGCGTAATTTCAGATGCAAGTTTATCCATTTCATCATTTGTATCTGCCGAATTCAGATTGAAGAAAACGGAAGAAACCCTGCGCAGTAAATCTCCGCTGAATTCCAGTTTCTCTATTACATTTGCAAATGTGGGTTCAGCAGTATCATTGGCAATAGAATCAATTTCTTGTTGATGCTGTTTTATTCCCTCTTCAAAAGCCGGCAAATAATCGCTCATTTTGATTTTATCAAAAGGAGGCGCATCGTACTCTGTATTGTACGGTTTTAGAAACGGATTATTTGAATCTGCTTTGTTTGCAGTTTTATTGCAACCTATTAATACGGTTCCCATTAGCATAATTATTAATACTTTTTTCATTTTGTAAATTATTTAAGAGTGTTTCCGGCAAATATAAGTAATTTTTGATAAATCAACTCAATGAATCCATCATTTCTCTGTCTTTTTGTAATTGAATCTTTAATTCGTTTAGATTTTTAAATTTCTTCTCTTCCCGAATATGTTTTAAAACTTCAATTTTGATTGTTTTATTGTAAATTTCTCCTTCAAAATCTATAATATTGACCTCAATTTTTACATCGTCGGCAAATTCCACCGTAGGCCTGTATCCTATATTCATCATTCCCTTGTAAGATTTCCCGTTCACTGTAACTCGTACTCCGTAAACTCCTATTTTTGGAATAATTTTATCTTTTTCATCAACTTTGATGTTTGCCGTAGGGAATCCTAAATACCTTCCCAGTTGATTTCCTTTAATAATTTTTCCTGAAAAAGAATAAGGATAAGTCAATATCTCGTTGGCTTTTTCGATTTTTCCATTTTCCAATGCGTGACGAATTTCGGAACTGCTTATGTGCGGATTTTCTTCTTGTCCGAATTGTGCAACCTCAATTACTTTTACCCCTAACTCATCTCCAATCTTTACATAATCGTCAAAACCTTGTTCGCGGTTATAGCCAAAACGATGATCATGTCCTACAAGCAGAATTTTTACTTTCAACCGCTCCACTAAAACATATTTCATAAATTCATAAGCGGTTAAAAACGCAAATTCTTTGCTAAAATCGAGTATTAAGCACGCATCAACGCCTGTTGTTTCGAACTGTTCTATTTTTTCATTTAGAGTTGTAAGCAGCTTGGGCTGAAAGTTTGCATTTAAAACCTTACGCGGATGCTTGTCGAAAGTAACCACAAGTGAATTTAAATGATTTTCCTTTGCTATGTTTTTCAACTCCTCCAACAAAAAACGGTGTCCGGCATGAACTCCGTCAAAAAAACCTACTGTCGCCACGCATCCTTCCCACGGAATTATATCGTTTTGTTTAAAAATATACATTTTAATATCAATTCAAAAATATTATAAATCAAAATCGCTCCATTTTAATTCAGAAAACGGTTCTACAAATTTTGTTTGAAAACCAAGGTTTTTTGCGGTTTCAATATTGTGAATTCCGTCATCTAAAAATAAACATTCATCCGCTTTCAATCCTGCATCTTTTAATAATTCTTCAAAAATATCTGCATTGGGTTTATGTTTATGCATTTGATAAGAAAGATAACATTTGTCAAAATATTCACTTATATCGTGCCCGTTTACATTAAACATTTCATCCAAACATTTTTGGAAAGACATTTCGTTTGTATTGCTCAACATAAATACTTTGCATTTTGTTTTCAGTTTTTTGAGTAATTCCAATTTCTCATTTGGAATACTGACCAATAATGATTTCCATGCGTAATTAATTTGTTCGTCTGTAATAGGTTTAGTTGAATATTTTCGAACTTCACCTCTGAAATCATCAGAAGAAATTAACCCTAATTCATAATCAAGAATAAAACCTTTTTGCAATGTTGTGCTTATTAATTTCTCCATTTCGTTTATTCCGATTTTTTTAAAATTTTCTACGCACAAATCCCAATCCAAATCTACGATTACTCCACCTAAATCAAATACAACGGCTTTTACAGGTTTATTTTTTGTCATTTTTTGTGAAATATTTGAATGATAATTTTTTATATTATCTAAAATTTATTACTTTTGCACTCGCTTTGCAAAGATACGATATTTTTTGCAAATGTCAGGACCCATAGCTCAGTTGGTTAGTAGCACCTGACTCATAATCAGGGGGTCGCTGGTTCAAGCCCAGCTGGGTCCACAAATTTTCCTCCACTTAAGGAGGTTTTTTTATTTTATTATGGTTGGTTGTTATATTTTATATAGCGAAAAAATACAAAAATTTTATATCGGTGCAACTCAAGATGAAATAAACAGTCGTATCGAAAAACACAACCATAAAACATACGGAAGCAAAAAATTTACAGCCAGAGCCAATGATTGGATATTATTTTTATTTATTCCTACTAAGGATTTTTCACACGCAGTTCGTATCAAAAGAAAAATCAAATCCATGAAATCATCAAAGTTTGTTCATAAATTGATGCAAGACAAAGAATTATTGGAAAAACTTATAACTGATTGCCGTATTTAAATGAGATGTTGGATGTTAGTCGCTGGTTCATCCCGATTAATATCGGGACAGCTGGGTCCACAAAAAACTTCCATTTATGGAAGTTTTTTTATTTTTCGGCATCTCCAGGGAAATAAAAAACGGGACTTCACTTTCACAGTTTATCCCGTTTTATTTTGTATTACGATTTTGAATTGAGGTCTCAACTATTTTTTATATCTGTCATTGAGTTTTTTAATTACATCGGCAGTTATGTCATATTTTTCACCGGCATAAAGTATATTATCGTTTGCCGTATTACTCAAAATGAGTTGGTATTTCCCGTCTTTGTTATACTCTTTCATAAAAGCATCAATCGTATCTCTAAGTTGTTCGCTCATTTTTTGTTGTTGCTCCATTATTTGTTGCGAAAGACGATCGGCAGTTGCCTGCAAGTCCTGTTGTTTCTTTTGAATACGAAGTTGTTCTTGTTCTGCCCTTTCACGACTTAAAAATGCATTGTTTTCTAATTTTTTCTGAAAATTAATCATTTCACCTTGTAATTCGCGTTGACGAGAATTGATAGTTAAACGGGAATCTTCTTGTTTTTTAGTCAACGCTTCGTTAGCTTGTTTTGCAAAAGTGTAATTAAGCAAAAGTGAATCAATATTTACATAGGCAACAGGTAAATTAATGACTGCGGTAGAATCTCCTTTTTTCACTAAAGCGTTATCAACACCTTGATTTTTCTTTCCCAAAACTAAAAAAAATAAAATAAGAACGGCTATTAGCAATATAGCATTAAAAATAAGTGAAAGGTTTTTCATTTGTTTTCTATCTGTTTAATAATTTTATTTATATCTATGAAGTTTTCTTGTTTCTGAGCATCACGGTCTTGTGTTGTAGCACAGGCAATTCCTTTTTCTTTTAGAGCTTTATTGCCACCAATATGAATATTGGGAAACTTTCCTTGCTTAATAAAGAAAATTTTAAATCCTAATAAAAGTACTGCTACAAGCACTATAACTGTGGAAATCAGTATGGTAAGAAGAACGTTCATTTATATTTATGCAAAAATATTGTACAAAGATAATTCTTTTGCGTCATATCAATTATTTGCCGCTACTTTTTTTAGATATTTGAATTTTTAAGTTGATTTTTTAACATTTGTTGATTGTTAGGCAAAAAGAAAGACCGAAATTTATCGGTCTTTCCTGCTGTTATAATAAAAATCATCAAAAACGTGAAGAAACCACATCCCAATCAACAATATCCCATATCGCAGAAACATAATCAGCTCTACGGTTCTGATAGTCAATATAATACGCATGTTCCCATACATCAAAGGTAAGCAAAGGTGTTTTACCGCTTGTAATCGGGTTTCCAGCATTACCTTCTTTAACTATTTCTAATTTCCCATCTGTATTTTTGGCAAGCCAAGCCCAACCGGAGCCAAATACAGTTATGGCAGCTTTTCCAAATTCTTCTTTAAATTTATCGAAAGAGCCAAACGCTTCGTCGAGAGCTTTTGCCAACTTTTCTGAAGGTTTTGTTCCTTTATTGGGCGTAAGCGAAAGAAAATAAAAGTTATGATTCCAAATTTGGGCGGCGTTATTAAAAATAGGACCGCTTGATTTTTTTACAATCGTATCCAAATCGGCATTTTCAAATTCCGTTCCGGGAATTAAGTTATTCAGGTTGTTTACATACGTTTGATGATGTTTACCGTAGTGAAAATTAATAGTTTGTTCACTAATTATCGGTTCCAATGCATTAGGTGCATAAGGTAATTTTGGCAATGAAAAAGTCATAATCTTGATTTTATTTAATTTGTAACTATTATAATTAATATCCGAAAAAGTATAATTAAAACATAAAAAAGCGCTTTTTTGTTTATAATAAAAATGCAATAAATCATAAAAAAACACATAAAAATTTTGTAAAGCATAAAATTTATTATCATCTTTGCATTAGAATAATCAACACATTAATATTATTTGAAAATATGAAAAAAATTTTGGGTATTTTACTTATGTCTGTTATCGTTGTTTTCGGAATAACTTCTTGTAAATCAAAACAGAAAGCAGTTGAAATTAGCGGTGCAAAAATTGAAGCAAAGCAAACAACTCCTACCGCAACACAAGCCACATCCACTACCGTAGCAGAAGCTACTCCTGTAGAAGAAGTTACACGCAACGAAAAATTTAGTCTTGCAGATGGGGAAACAAATTCTGCCGCTTTTAGTAATAAATACCACGTAGTGGTAGGAAGTTTTTCTATTAAACAAAATGCTAAAAATCTGCAAAGTACACTTATTAAAGAAGGAAATAACGCCTTGGTAGTTGTGAACGAAAAAGGAATGTTCCGTGTACTAATCGCCTCATATAATGAATATTATCAAGCAAAAAACCGTATTAACGAAATAAGCAACCGTTTTCCTGATGCTTGGGTTTTAGTTCAAAAATAAAACAGTAAATTAATCTATAACATACAAATCCGGAGTAAAATTTATACTTCGGATTTTTTATTTCAACAAGTGGAAATTCTGCTTTTTCTATATTTTTTCATACATTTGTAAAAAAAATATTATGCCATTAGCGTATTTAGGAATCGGGACTAATTTGGGCGACAGAGAAGCTAATCTAAATAAAGCTATGATTCTGTTGCGAGAATATGTGGGAGATATTTATAATATTTCTTCTTTTTACACATTTAAACCCTGGGGATTTGTTTCTGAAAACGATTTTTCGAATGCAGCAGTATTGGTAAACACAGAATTAAATCCTTCCCAGTTATTAGATGCTCTTAAAAAAATAGAAAAAGAAATGGGACGGATATCAACCACAACAGAAATTTACGAGGATAGAATTATTGATATTGATATTCTTTTATACGAAAGCCGGATAATAAATGAGCAGAACCTTATAATTCCGCATCCAAATATGGAAAAACGTGAATTTGTTTTGGTTCCGCTGGCAGAAATCGCACCTGATTTAGTTCATCCGGTAACGCATAAAACTATTTTACAAATGAAAAATGAGCTGAAAACCAATTAGAAATCATCAATATCCGCATCTACCGAAACATTATCAGTGGCAGCGTGAAATTCTTCAATTAACTGCGTGGCGCGTTCAACGTCTTTTTCAAAAACATAGAGTTTTATGCCTTTTTCATTCTCGTCAAAAAACGGATATATAACTATGGTATCGTCAGTGTCAAGCGAACAATCAATATCGTTATTGCGAAGCACATCCATATCTACTTCGGCTTCTACAATAGTTTGATAAAATTTCAGAATGGTTAGTTTATCTTCCATAGTAATTGATTATTAAGTGTTTTTTAGTAAAATTTATTTCAATAATATAACGCCTACTTTAGAAAGTTTGTTTCACAAATATAACACAAAATAATTCAAATCGCACACGATGTTTCAAATAAATCGACACAAATTAAATAATTTTCGCCGTAAAACGGTTATTACGTCACTTTATCCTCTGCTTATATTTCTTATACTCCTTTTCAGAATTTTACCCATTAAAGCCGTACGGAAATTTGCCTCTTTCATAGGGGAAAAATTCTATCGATTTGCTAAAAAAAACAGAGAAACCGCTTTGGCAAACATTAAAAAAGTATACGGAGAATCGCTTACGGAAGAAGAACAAATTGCATTAGCGAAACATGCTTTTATTGAATCGCTTATGGGGTTTAATGATTATCTTGCATTTTCCCACGTAAAAGAATATAAACAATTTTTCAAACTAATTGAAGTTAAAGGCGAAGAACATTTAGAAAATGCTTACAAACGAGGAAAAGGAGTTATTTGCCTTATTCCGCATTTAAGTTCGTGGGAATTTGCAGCCATTACTCCTCCAATGTTGGGTTATGAAACTTCCGCCGCAAGCAAAGCTATAAAATCCAATTTATTGGAAAAGTTAATGATAAAATTCCGCAGCCGTCGTGGAATGAAAAATATTACCCGCGAAGGTTCTTATGCCGCATTGGTTGAAGTGTTAAAAAAAGGCGAGTGTTTAATTCTAATGACCGATCAAGACACAAAAGTAAAAGGGATTTTTGTCGATTTTCTTGGCTTTCCTGCTTACACACCTTTAGGGGCATCGCGTTTGTTAGCCGAAACTGATGCCGCACTTGTTCCAATGGCAATGACACGCAAAGAAAACGGGAATTATCGGTTTATTATTTATCCTGAAATACCTACCGTGAAAACTGAAAATCCCCAAAATGACTTAATTGTAAACACACAAAATCAGAATAAAATTTTAAGTGAAATTATCCGTACGTATCCATCGCAATGGGTTTGGATGCATCGTAGATGGAAAACCACTCCGGAAGCGCTTGAAAAATTCCTAAAAAGGAGAAAGGAAGAGAAAGAAAGGAGTTAAAAGCTTTCATTTCTATTTTTCACTTGCTCCATATTTTTCATTACCTTTGCAGCAAATAATTTATTGCTTTTTATCCGATGGAAAATCAATTTATTTATTCAAAAAACGTGATTGAATTTGTAACGGTAGTTGCAGAAACATGCTTGTTTTTGGAAAACAGCCGTGAATTTTCCAAGGAGGATTTTGTGATGAAATCTATCAAAATACTCCCGTTACTTTATTTGAAAACCACGTTGATTGATGTTTCTGAAATTGAAACCGATGAAAATGCCGAAAAATTTGTAACGGAAGAAGATTATTTATTTGTAAAAGAACAAATAGAAACGTTGCTTGGAACCGACGATGCATTTTTAGATACTTTTCATCCCGATATGCAATACAGCGATACGCCTATTGCAGCTTTTATTTCGGAAAATTTGGCGGATGTTTATCAGGAATTAAAAGATTTTGCCGCCAATTATCAAACCGAAGTAACTGAAGTAATGGAAAGCGCGCTTTATGTTTGCATGCAAGCATTTGCAGAACATTGGGGGCAAAAACTTCTCAACGCGCTACGCGCATTGCATGCCGTGCGTTACAAAGATAATTTTGGTGAAATTGAAGACGAGGAACGTTTTAAATCCGAAGATTATAGAAAACTGGACCGAAATAGTTTTTTGCGTTTCCAAGCCGATGATGAAAATGACGATGAAATTTAGCCCGAAAATAACCAAAGAGGAAGTAAATCTGTTAGAGCCGGCAGAGTTTACTGGAAAAATAGTTTTAGTAGACAAAAAGACACAAATCAATGAAGCTGTTGAATATCTGAAAGCGCAAAAAATTGTCGGCGTGGATACAGAAACGCGCCCTTCTTTTGTACGGGGAACACATTATAAAGTTTCGTTGATGCAAATTGCCACTGATGATTGCTGTTATCTTTTCCGGCTGAATAAAATTGGCTTTCCTCATGAACTTCTCGATTTTCTTTCAGATACAAATATTAAAAAAATCGGTTTATCATTACACGACGACTTTCGTTCTTTGAACAAAAGAAACAAAATAAAACCCAATAACTTTGTTGATATTCAAAGTATTGCAAAAGATTACGGAATCTTGGAACTTGGCTTACAAAAAATTTACGCCATTATTTTCGGTAAAAAAATATCCAAATCGCAACGATTAACCAATTGGGAGAACGAAACGCTTACCGAACAGCAAAAACGATATGCCGCAACAGATGCATGGGCTTGTTTAAAGATTTATAAAGAGTTATTGAAAGAACAAAAAATCACAAAAAAAGAACTTCAAATGCTCATAATGGAGTTTTCGCAACCCATTGAAAAAACGAATTCTAACTTCTGAATTCCATCTCCCGACTTCTAACTCTAAAAATATGATAATTGTCCAATTAAAACCTAAAAAAGAAGAAAGTTTACGCAGATTTCACCCTTGGGTATTTTCCGGCGCTATTCAAAAAATTCACGGAAAACCCGAAGAAGGCGATTTGGTTGAAGTACAGGATGTTAATAAAAATTTCTTGGGTATCGGACATTATCAAGTAGGAAGTATTGCCGTACGCATTGTTAGTTTTAATAATGAAAATATTAATAACGATTTTTGGAAAAATAAAATTTGTCAAGCATACGAAGTACGTTGTACTTTAGGGCTTGTCAATCCACAAAACAATACCTATCGACTTGTTCACGGAGAAGGCGATAATCTTCCGGGATTGATTGTTGACGTGTATGATGATACTGCCGTAATTCAAGCCCACTCCGTTGGGATGCATCACATACGTGAAACGATTGCAAAATCCATTGTCGATGTGGTTCCTGCTGTAAAAAATGTATTTTACAAATCGGAAACAACGCTTCCTTATTATGCTCCCATTCAACCCAAAGATGATTATTTAATTGGTTCGGAAAGTAAAAATTTCAAAGCGATTGAAAACGGATTACAATTTCAAGTAGATTGGTTGAGAGGACAAAAAACCGGATTTTTTGTTGATCAACGTGAAAATCGTGCTTTGCTCGAAAAATACTCTGAAGGTAAAAACGTGCTGAACATGTTTTGTTACACCGGAGGATTTTCTGTTTACGCACTCCGTGGAGGAGCAAATTTGGTTCATTCTGTGGACAGTTCTGCAAAAGCAGTAGAATTAACCGACAAAAATGTCAAAATCAACTTCCCTGACGAAAACCGCCATCAATCTTTTGCTGAAGATGCTTTTAAATTTTTAGCAGAAAAAAGAGCGGAATATGATTTAATCATTCTTGATCCGCCCGCTTTTGCCAAACATCGCGATGCCGTACGAAATGCGCTGAAAGGATATAAAAGATTAAACGCCAAAGCATTGGAACAAATAAAACCAAACAGTATTTTGTTTACGTTTTCTTGTTCACAAGTCATTTCTAAAGAACAATTTCGTTTGGCAGTTTTCAGTGCGGCTGCGGAAGTAAAACGCAACGTCCGTATTCTTCACCAACTCACACAACCTGCCGATCATCCCATCAATATTTATCATCCTGAAGGAGAGTATTTGAAAGGATTAGTGCTTTTCGTGGAGTAATTTTTAATATATTTTTCTAATTTTTTATTTTTTAACAGCATTTTTTGCGTTAATTTGTTGTATAATAAAAAGCTTTATGTAAATTTGTCCCCTCAACTACTCATTTTTTACATTCTTAATACCCAAATTGCCTATTGGAGAGCATTACTATTTGAACTCAAAAAATCTTATAAGTAATGAAAAATTTATGTCAACTTGCAGACGAAGCTCTGGTTAAGTTGTATGAAAATGGCAATAATGAGGCATTTGAAGTATTATTATCGCGTTATAAATCAAAAGTATATACATATATTTATTTGATTGTCCGCAGTCGCGAACTTGCCGAAGATATTTTCCAAGACACATTTATTAAAGCCATTGCTACCATTCAACAAGGTCGTTATGTTGAATCGGGTCGCTTTTTAGCGTGGATTAACCGGATTGCACATAATTTAATTATTGACCATTTCCGACGTGAAAAAAACGAAAACACTTTTTCAACAGACGGATTGGAATATGATTTTGTAAATAATGCAAAACTTTCCGAAAAAAGTGTGGAAGACACATTAAACAACGAACAGGTATTGTGCGACGTGGCTAATTTAGTTAATTATCTGCCTGTATCGCAACAAGAAGTGGTTCGTATGCGTTTTTTTGAAGATTTAAGTTTCAAAGAAATTGCAGAAAAAACCGATGTAAGTATCAATACCGCTTTGGGACGTATGCGTTATGCCGTGCTTAATATGCGTAAAATAGCAAGCGAAAATAATATTCATCTAGAATTAAAATAATTTTATTTTTTATATAATATAAATCATAAGTTGGCGTTTTATTTTCAAAAAGATAAAACAAATTGCTTATGAGAAAACTTTCTACACCGTATTTACTTTCACCACAGACCAAAAATCAGAAAAAATCAACTTCTTTTGAATTTTCGCCGAGCGATGAAACAGTAAACAAGATTTTACAATTTGCAGCATCGTACAGAGTGGAGAAAGTTCCGGAAAATCATTTGCTTGAGTACTTTTTGAATTAAGGTAAAAAGAGGGTAGCCGAAATTGGCTGCCCTTTTTTGTTTTTTCTTTACACTTCAAAGTTTTTTGATTAAGTTTGCAAAGCAAACAAAAAACAAAAACTTATGACTAAGATAATCGCTCCGTCAATTTTAGCCGCCGATTTTTCCGATTTACGTTCCGCTTGCGAAATGATTAATGAAAGTGATGCCGAATGGCTTCACGTAGATGTGATGGACGGCGTTTTTGTTCCGAATATTTCCTTTGGTTTTCCAATTATGGAAGCCGTGAAAAAATATTGCAAAAAACCGTTGGATGTTCATTTGATGATTGTAGAACCCGAAAAATACGTGGAACGTTTTATAAAAGCCGGAGCCGAAATTCTTACGGTTCATTTGGAAACACTCGCCAATCCAATTACAACCTTACGACAAATCAAAGAATTTGGCGCAAAAGCCGGATTGACAATTAATCCGGACGTTCCTGTTAGTAGCTTAAAAGGGCTTGTAAGCGAGGCAGATATGGTACTTTTAATGTCGGTTTTTGCGGGCTACGGAGGACAAAAATTTATAGAAGAAACGTGGCAGCGCATTGAAGAATTAAAAGAAATTATCTCCGAAGAAAATCCCGATTGCTTGATTGAAGTAGACGGAGGTGTGAATACCGAGAATGCAAAAAAGCTTTTTAATGCCGGCGTAAATATTCTTGTTGCGGGAAACGCCGTTTTTAAATCGGAAAATCCCAAAGAAACAATACGTAAAATGCTTTTGTAAAAACCTCTTTCTATGAATTTCCTGCAACGCACACCTTTTTTACGCATATTGCTTGCATTGGTTGCAGGAATTATATTGTATCAATTCTTTTATATTCCCAACACTTTTCTTTTAGCGGCTTTCCTTTTTGCTGCAATTTTAATAATAGCTTCTTTTTTCATAAAATCTTCGGAAAAATTATTTAAAAACCGATGGATTTTTGGCGCAGGTGTTTTTCTTTTACTTTCCACATTAGGTTATTGGTTTTGCAAAAATTTTGAGAATAAAAATGCATTCTCATCACTCAACGAAAAAAGCATTTTCAAAGCAGAATTGATTTCGGCTCCTGTTGAAAAAACGAATTCATATCAATGCAAAATAAAGCTATTGCAAAAATTTGACACGCTTCGCTCAGAAAATGCTTATGGAAAAGCCATTATTTACTTACAAAAAGAGGATAATGTGAAAAATCTTCGGATAGGGGATAAATTATTGGTTTCAGCCGAATTTAAAACTCCCGATGGAATTCAAAATCCATCCGGATTTGATTACGCTCGCTACCTCAAAAGACAAGGAATTTTAGCCACTGCATACATTTCTTCTGAGAATTGGGAAAAATCGAACGAAAAACCAACTTTTTCTTTGCGCCGCATCGCAGATAATTCTCGAAATTATTTACTTGCAATTTATCGCACATTTGGAATTTCAGGCGATGAGTTTGCCGTGCTTGCTGCGCTCACATTAGGTTATACAGATGAATTACACGTCGATTTGAAAAAAGAATACAGCGAAGCGGGCGCTACGCATATTCTTGCTATCAGTGGATTACATGTTGGGATTGTGTATGTGGTACTTAGCTTTTTATTTGGATTTTTAGATAAAACCCACCGAAAAAAGATTTTGAAAGCCGTCATTATTATTACTTTTCTGTGGACTTACGCTTTTATAACAGGACTTTCTCCTGCCGTAATTCGCGCTTCACTTATGTTTAGCTTTGTATCATTGGCTACTATTTTAAATCGTAAGTCTCAAATTTACAATACTATTTTTATGTCGGCTTTTTTGATGCTTCTCTTCAAACCAAATTTATTGTTTGAAATAGGATTTCAGTTGAGTTATGCCGCAGTTTTGAGCATTGTTTTTTTCCAACCTCAAATTTCAAAATGGATCTCACCAAAAAACAAAGTTATCAAGTGGAGTTGGGATTTAGTTGCTGTTTCAATTGCCGCACAATTAGGAACGGCTCCATTTACACTCTATTATTTTCATCAATTTCCTAACTTCTTTTTACTTACAAACTTCATCGCCATTCCATTAGCTACACTTGTTATTTACTTGGCAATAGCCCTTTTTGCTTTTTCATTTTTACCAATTTTACCAAACATCATCGCCTTTTTATTAAAAAGTTCATTGTGGTTATTGAATTTTTCCATTGAGAAGGTGCAACAACTTCCATTTTCTATCAGTTATATTTCTCTGGATTACAGACAAGTAATATTGGTTTTTACTGCTCTGCTTTTTATAATAGCATATTTTCACAACAAAAAATTTTCTGTGTTGGTTATTGGTTTATGCTCTTTTTTAATGGTTACCGGTATATTTGTTTTTCAGAAATATCGAATGTTAAATACCGATAAAATGATTATTTTTTCTGATAGTCGTGTCCCAATTATAAATTTTATTCATCNAGGNNAAAATTATGTTTATACAACCGACTCTGTTCGTGCNGAAAAAATCACTGAAAGTTTTTGGAAAAGCAATTTATTGCAAAAACCCGTTTTTANAAAAGAAAATCGATGGCTTTCGGACGGATTTGCCTTTTATGGAGGTAAAAAAATACTTATTTTAACCGATAATTCATTGAAAAACAAAATTTCTGAAACGCCATTAAAACTGGATTATCTGATTATTTCCAATAAAATCAAACCAAAGATTGAAAGCATTCTATCTTGCTTGCAACCAAAAATGATTATCGTGGACAAAAGCATTTCCGCTTGGTACACAAATCATATCAAAGAAATATGTAAAACAAACAATATTGAATTTTATTCTGTTGCAGAAAAAGGAGCTTTTGTGTTAAATCTCGATAGATAAAAGGCGTTTCATTTCAAAATCAATCTAAAACCCGCCGATTTTTGTTATTTTTGCAAATTAATTTTGAAAAAGAAAAATTATGCTTACCAAAATTATTGCGGAAGAATTGGTTCACAAAATCAAGAACGAAATTGAAGACGCTGAAAATATTGTAGTTGTAACGCACGTTGGTCCCGATGGAGATGCAATGGGCGCAGCGCTTGGATTGTGGCATTTTTTGATGACCGAAAATAAATCAACAAAAGTGATTGTTCCTTCACCTCCACCCAATTTTTTAATGTGGATGCCGGGAGCAGAACATATTTTAATCTATCGTTATGCCGAGTCGCAACAAGAAGCAGATGAGCTGATTGCAAACGCCGATTTAATTTTTGCAGTTGATTTTAATGCTGCAAATCGTTTGAGCGGAATGGCTGATGTAGTTATAGCATCCAAAGCGCGTAAAGTGATGATTGACCATCATCTAAATCCGGAGAATTTCGTTAATATTACCATTTCTCATCCAAATATTTCTTCAACCAGCGAACTTATTTTTCGTTTAATTTGTCGGATGGGTTATTTCCACAAAATAAATTTAGCTTGTGCCGAATGTATTTACACCGGAATGATGACCGATACAGGCGGCTTTACATATAATTCCAATCACGAAGAAATTTATACCATCATTTACGAACTTATTAAACTCGGAATAGATAAAGATAAAATTTATCAAAATGTTTACAGCACCTATTCCGCTGATAGAATGCGCTTGATGGGATATTGTCTATATCAAAAAATGAAAGTTTATCCTGAATATCAAGCAGCTTTGATTACGCTTACCAAAGATGAATTGCAGCAATTTAATTACGATAATGGCGATGCTGAAGGATTTGTAAATATTCCTTTATCTATAAAAGGAATTATTTTCAGTGTTTTTATGCGCGAAGATCCCGATAAAATTAAAGTTTCACTTCGTTCTGAAGGAACTTTTCCAACAAACAAATTTGCAGCAGAATTTTTTGGTGGCGGCGGGCATTTAAATGCATCCGGAGGAGAAAGTTATACCACGCTGGAAGAAGCTGTAAAGATTTTTGAAGAAGGATTACCATTGTATAAAGAATTTTTAAGCTAAAAGCCACAACGAAAGTATTTGACTATTCATTGAGTTTTTTATATAAAATAAACAACTATTTCAGAAATTGAAAATTCTGAAAACTGTTGAAAATGAAGAAATATGAAATACATCATTATATTAGGAGATGGAATGGCTGATGAACCCATTGCAACACTTGGAAACAAAACGCCGCTTCAAGCAGCAAACACGCCAAACATAGATAAATTAGCAAAAATGGGGCGCTGTGGAATGCTGGACACAATTCCCGCAGGATTTTCACCCGGAAGTGAAATTGCCAATCTAACCGTTCTTGGCTACGATGTAAACGAGTGTTTTGAAGGTCGCGGAACGCTGGAAGCGGCAAGTATGGGTGTGGAAATTGAGGAAAATGAAATGGCGATGCGTTGCAATTTAATCTGTATCGAAGACGGAAAAATTAAAAATCATTCTGCAGGACATATCAGCAACGAGGAAGCGGAAGAATTGATACATTTCCTGCAAGAAAAACTGGGAAATGAACGGGTGAGTTTTTATCCGGGTGTTTCGTACCGACATCTTTTAAAACTAAAAAACGGCAATAAAAAAATTCAATGCACGCCTCCGCACGATGTTCCCGGAACTCCTTTTAAAAACGTGATGATAAAAGCAAATTCGCCTGAAGCAAAAGAAACAGCAGATTATTTGAACCAGTTGACTTTAAAATCGCAAGAATTATTGGAAAATCATCCCATAAATCTGAAACGTGCCGCCCAGGGAAAAGACAAAGCCAACAGTATTTGGTTATGGTCGCCGGGTTATAAACCGCTGATGAAAAAAATGACTGAAATTTTTCCAATAAAAAGCGGAGCTGTAATTTCTGCAGTAGATTTAATCAAAGGAATTGGTGTTTACGCCGGTTTGAGAAATATCAACGTGGAAGGCGCCACCGGACTTTACAACACCAACTACGAAGGCAAAGCGCAAGCAGCGATTGACGCATTGAAAACCGATGATTTTGTGTATCTGCACATTGAAGCCAGCGACGAAGCCGGGCACGAAGGCGATGTGGATTTGAAAATCAAAACCATCGAATATCTGGATTATCGCGTGGTAAAACCGATTATGGAAGAACTGTTAACGTGGAATGAACCTGTAACCATTGCCGTTTTACCCGATCATCCTACACCTTGCGTACTGCGTACGCACACAAAAACTCCCGTGCCGTTTATCATTTATCGCACAGATAATCAACCTGATAGNGTGGAAAAATACGATGAATTTGCCTGCCAAAAAGGAAATTACGGACTGTTGAAAGGAAAAGAATTCATTGAGTTGGTGTTTAGTTAATTGGTAAAATAGTTAAATAGTAAATATTAGAGAAGAAGAATAAATCAACTAATTACCAATTAACCAGATGGATACGGAAGGCATCAAATACACCGGTTCAAAAAGAAGAATTATTCCTTATATTGTNCAGATTACAGATGAGTTAAATGGAGTAAAAAACGTATTGGATGGATTTNCCGGGACTACAAGAGTATCACAAACTTTTGCAAAATTGGGCTATAATACTACCGCCAATGATATTTCGGTGTGGAGTGAGGTTTTTGGAATGTGTTATTTAAAAGCGCAAAATACAGATAAATTTTATCGGGAAATTATTGATTATCTGAATGAATTAAAAGGGTTTGATGGTTGGTTTACAGAATATTACGGAGCAGACGAAGTGCAAAATAAAAA
This sequence comes from uncultured Paludibacter sp., assembly GCA_900498215.1. Lineage (GTDB taxonomy): Bacteria > Bacteroidota > Bacteroidia > Bacteroidales > Paludibacteraceae > UPXZ01. The sequence goes on from LR026962.1 coordinate 1,884,495, forward strand.
ACCATTTCAGAGNAAAAACACAAAAAAATTAGACGCTATACGNGAAGAAATCGACCGGTTGNATTTGAAATGGGAAGACAAATGTGTGATTTTGGCAAGTTTGATTTATGCGTTAGATAAAGTTGACAGCACATTGGGACATTANGCGGCNTATCTAAATAAATGGTCGCCACGCTCATACAATGATTTGACGCTGAAATTGCCCAAACGTTTCCCGATTACAAGTGAAAATCACGTTATANGAGGTGATATTTTCGATACAATTGCAAAGAATGAATACGATTTCGCTTATTTTGATCCTCCGTATGGTTCAAACAACGAAAAAATGCCTCCAAGTCGTGTGCGCTATGCTTCGTATTATCACATTTGGAAAACCGTTATTTTGAATGACAAACCCGATTTATTTGGGAATGCAAACCGCAGAGAAGACACGCGCGACACGAAAGCGGCATCGGTATTTGAAGAATTTCGGAAAGATGAAAACGGGCATTTTATTGCGATGCAGGCATTGAAAAAATTGATGAAAGAAACTAAATCGCGTTATATTTTACTTTCTTACAGTTCGGGCGGACGTGCAACGAAAGAAGAATTGCATCAAATTATGACAGAAACCGGCAAACTCTTGAAAGTGGTGGAAATAGATTACAAAAAAAATGTGATGGGAAATATGCGCCGAACAAACGAATGGATTAACAGCGACGGAAAACATCGGGAATTTCTTTTTTTAATGGAAAAATATTTTTAAAGTTTTGTGTTTCAAGTTCTGTGTTCCGAGTTTTAATGAACACGAAACGCGAAACAAGAAACTCGGAACAAAATAAACTATTATGAAATATTACAGCACCAACAAAATTGAAAAAAACATATCGCTTGAAGAAGCCGTAGTAAAAGGATTGGCAGACGATAAAGGTCTTTTTATGCCTGATAAAATCAAAANGTTGCCTTCGNCGTTTTTTGACACCATTCAAACGTTGAGTTTTCAGGAAATTGCNTACGCGGTAGCCGATGCTTTTTTCGGAGAGGATGTTGAAGCGGATGCTTTGAAAAAAATNGTGTACGAAACGNTGGAATTTGACACGCCGCTGGTAGANGTGAAAGAACATATNTANAGTNTGGAGCTTTATCACGGACCNACGTTGGCTTTCAAAGANGTCGGCGCACGTTTTATGTCGAGAATGCTGCGCTATTTTATCCAAAAACAAGGTTCCGATAAACTTATCAATGTGTTGGTAGCCACTTCGGGAGATACGGGAAGCGCCGTGGCAAACGGATTTTTAGGCATAGAAGGCATTCGTGTTTTTGTACTTTATCCCAAAGGAAAAGTGAGCAAAATTCAGGAAAGTCAGTTTACAACATTGGGAAAAAATATTGTCGCTTTAGAAATAGACGGAACGTTTGACGATTGTCAACGGTTGGTGAAAACCGCCTTTTTAGACGAAGATTTGAACGACAAACTTCAACTTACATCAGCCAATTCCATTAATGTAGCTCGTTTTCTTCCGCAGGCATTTTATTATTTTTACGCTTTTGCTCAGCTTCGTTCTATGCATCCTAAATTAACTGCCGAAGAACTCCAGACAGTGATTTGTGTGCCGAGTGGCAATTTTGGAAATATTACTGCCGGACTTTTTGCTAAAAAAATGGGATTNCCCATAAAACGATTTATTGCAGCCAATAATAGAAATGANATATTCTTACAATACTTAAAAACAGGTATTTATANGCCAAAAGCATCTGTGGAAACNATTGCAAACGCTATGGACGTAGGCGATCCGAGTAATTTTGCGCGCATTTTAGATTTGTTNGAAAACAATTATCAGAAAATAAAATCGGAAATAAGCGGTATAAGTTACACCGATGAACAAATTGCCGAAGGCGTAAANACGTGTTTGAAAGANAATAATTATCTCCTTGATCCACACGGAAGTTGTGGTTATCTTGCATTAAACGAAATGCTTGCGGAGGAGGANAACGGAATTTTCCTTGAAACAGCTCATCCTGCAAAATTTGCCGAAACAGTTGAAAANATCATCGGGAAACCNGTAGAAATTCCTGAAAAATTGCAGGTGTTTATGCGAGGCGAAAAGAAAAGCATCGNACTCGGAAAAGAATTCGACGCTTTCAAAAAGTTTTTGTTGGAAAATTAAGAAATGAGAGTGTTATCTTTCCTACAAAGGCAACACTCTCAACTATCATTCCCACATACATAACCTCTTAATCAATCCCAACCCTTTTACTACTAATAAAACATAAAATATTTTTAGTTTTTATTGCATATTCAAAATCGACTTTAGTAACCAATTTCTTTCTGCATTTTGTGTCATCTTCTTATTCAATCCATGTGGATTTTATTAAACATCTTACAAATCTAACCAGCCTTACTCTTTCAATAATTCCCAATATTTCCAAATCTTCAATAAATTCTTCTTCATTCTGAAAGCGAATTTCAGGAAAGCCTTCTTTGTTTCTGAAAGCAAAAACGTGCATATAATCACTGTTTGTACTGTGACCATCCCATTCATGTTGTCGCATCTTGCTTACTATTTCACGCTTATTCTTTACTGCGAGCTTTTGATTGGTATTTTTTATTAAAAAGAATTGATACATACATTACCATGTTATTTTTCTTTTCTTTATGGGAGCATAACCAATAATTTTCAACTCCTTTAAAGATGAAACAATTTCGTTTTCTTCTGACGTTTTAGGTTTTTTCCCATGGGCAAAACAATATATATGCCAAGCAGATGTATGATGTTTTTTCGCTAATTCAGCATACGTTTTTTTATTTTTCGAGAAGAACCAAAAACGAATAATATTGTACATTATATCATTTTTTTACCACTTTATTTGACATTATTCCTTGATCTGTTTCTACTACAATTATGTATGTTGCGGAAGGAAAACCATCAAATAACAATTTTGTTTTTTCGGGAGAATTGCTTCGAATATTTTGTAAAACAGTTCCGTTCAAGTTAATTACACGTATCGATTTCATTTGTGCCGATGGACTTTCAATCGTCAACTCGTTTTTAACAGGAACAGGATACATTTTCAGGGTATAAACTTTTGGTGTGAAAAGACCTGTGGGAGTTACAGCAATGTATTTAATTTCCACATAAGAGATTCCTTCCGTGCTTCCTTTATGCCATACCGTAGCCGCAACATCAAATTGTCCGATAGAATCATACACATGTTCAGGTTCAAAGCTTACTTCAGTAAAGCCATCGCCAAAATCCCATACAATACTATCGATAAAAAGAACGGTGCTTGGAGTAAATCTCACAGAATCTTTTCGCACAATTTCGCGTTTATCTGCCAAAAAACTAAATAACGGATTATCTGTTTTTGTAATGCTATCAGTAATTGCAGGCGACCAAACTCCCCGCAAATCTTTCAACTGATAAACAATTTGATGTTCACCTTTCGGTAAATAAGTTACTGAAATGGAATCATTTATATCTGTTAATGATTGAGAAGCATCCACAGAGAAATTATCAATAAAATCGGGCTCTTCGGAATACCAAATTCGGTAACCTACAATTTTATTTTCGCCTGCCGTAAGAATATCTTCTTTATTTTTAAAGAAAAAATGGCTTTGAACATTACTCCAAAGTCCGCCATCGTCACTGAAACGAACATTGAAAGTGTGTACACCATCCGAAATTGCAGAATAATCCAATAATTCTTCCCAATTATAAGGAGTTGAAGCGGTTAAATTGCGTTGTACTCGGGCTGTAGAATTTCCATCTACCCAAAATTCAAGTCCGTTGATTTTTCGGAATGTGCTTTGTCCTGCCGCATTGGTTTGTTTCAGGAAAAAATGACTTTGAACATTACTCCAAAGTCCGCCATCGTCACTGAAACGAACATTGAAAGTATGAACGCCGTCAATAATAGTGGACAAATCTATTAATTCTTCCCAATTGTATGTTGTATTTGGCGTTAAATTGCGTTGAGTACGAATGGCAGAATTTCCATCTGTCCAAAATTCTATGGTTTTTATTGTGTTTTGCGACCAAATTGGGGGAGAAAATGCAATAAAAACAATCAAAGCAAGAATAATAATTATTAACTTTCTCATAAAAGTAGAGTTTAAACAAGTGGTTGATAATTTTTTATCGTAACAATTTGGAAATTATTAATTCCAAATATTGTTTTTTACCTGTCTCTTGCTTCTACTTTCATTTTTACTGAAAGTTTACCGTCAACAACGTTTTCAGCATTATTGATTGAGATAAATCTTGGAGCATACGTAGGAACAAGGAAAGGATAATTAGTTCCGAAAACTCCAACTTCTTTGCCATCTGTAGCAAGTGTTAATGCTTGAGTTAATGTTGGTTTTATGTGATAGTCTCCATTTGCTTCATCTACAAAAATATCAGTTTGTGTAACACCAAAAACATTTCCGGTCATAGAAAAACTTGAACTTGAAAATTCAGCATGAACAAATAAATTGTTTGTGAATGTAATGGACGAAGAATTATATAAAAAATAAGAAGCGTTGTTTACTATAATACAGTTTTGAACAATTAGGTTTTGTAAATAACTAAACAGCCAAGATCCTGTGGTTGTGAATACGCAATTTTTTACCATTAAATTATTCGTTTTATTACCACTTCCAACATTCCCTTTAATCACGCATCGTTCGACTAAGATATTGGTAACTATATCATTACATCCCTCAATGTTACCTCTAATAACACAATCGCCAAAATACACTTGAGATATTGGATTAGAGCCATTTTGAACCTCAATTGACGCAACACTGCATCGTGTTGTAGTAATTGACGAATCGCGAACATAAACATTTCCTTCTGTTCTTACACCGGTCATTGATGAACCTTTGCTACCCTTAGCAAAATATACATGTCCGGTTATTTTGGTAATACCTGTTACCAACGCAGTATCTGTATGGTAACCGGCACCAATAATAGCTACTTGTTTGTCAAAAGTAAAACTCCCATCAATAGGTTTGGGAGGAAGATAAAGTGTGTCTCCGTTTTGAAGATTGGTTGTTACATCACTCATACTAGAGTAAAAAAGAGTTCTATTCCCATTTTGGAGCACAAATACGGTTTGAGCGCTTAAATTTGTTTGGATAAGAATTGTTGCCAGAACAGCAAGGATAAAGGTAATTTTCTTCATAAGATTTTATTTTATGGGTGATAACTTTATGGACGAGGCAAATATATTTTAATTACCGTAACTTTCTTATCCCAAATCGTAAAAAAAAACTCCCAAATCGTAAAAAAAAACTCCCAAATCGTAAAAAAGAGTTTCAAAATAAAAGAACAGTTACTTTAAAATCCAAAATTAAATGTATATTTTTGTAAATAAATCAATTTTGCATATGTTCAAAATAATTGTGTCCACAATTCCGATGTTCGTATGCGCTTTTTGGTGCATCGTTTTGCTCTCTGAATATAAAAGCCATAATAAAGCAAAAATATTTTTAGGGTTTTATATGTTCGTGGCTTTTTTATTGTATTTGGGGCATGCTGCTTATTTCAATCATGAATATCAATTTTATGGTTTTTGGGAAAATATTTACCTCTTTTGCTCGCTTTCGGTTTATCCGCTTTATTTCATTTACATCAAATTAATCTCCCGAAAAACTTCACTCAAACTGAAAGATTTTTGGGTTTTACTTCCTTCGGTATTTATATCTTTATTTTCTTTTGTGCTATATTTTAGTATGTCGCCTCAAGAAACTAAAATATTCTTAGAAGATATTTTGTACCAAACATCTTATTCTCAAAACTTTAAGTTAACCCCTCTCTTAACTTTACAAATATTTAAATTACGTCTTTTTGAGGTTATATTTTTTATTCAGATAATATTTGTTGTTTATTTTGGTAGAAAACATATTATCGAATACAATAAAAAAATACGTGATTATTATTCCAATACGGAAGGAAAAACACTTCAACAGTTTAATTATCTTTTATATATTTTCATTGCTACCTCGTTTGCTTCTACTGTTGTTAGTATATTAGGAAAATCCTTTTTTACACATTCCACATGGCTTTTGTTGATTCCTGCCATTTTATTCGCTGCATTACTTTTTATAATAGGTTATTTGGGATTTAAACAGGAATTTACCTTTACAACCTTTGTTGAAGACTTAAACAAAGACGCTATTAAAGATTTATTGGATAAAAATGACAGTCAAGTAGATTATAATGAACTCACTCAAAGGAAATTACTCACCGAACTAAATGAATTGCTTGAGGAAAAAGAAATTTACAAAAAAAGAGATTTACGCATTACGGAGGTTTCGATGTTGCTGAATACGAATAGAACTTATATTTCACAAATTATAAATGAAAATATGCAGACTAACTTTTCCGATTTAATTAATGGATATCGTATAAACTGCGCAAAAAATTTACTTACGGACCATACAAAAAAAACATTTGGATTAAGTGAAATTGCAGAAATGTCAGGGTTTTCAAGCGACAGTTCTTTTTACCGTATTTTTAGAGATAAAGAAGGTGTTTCTCCCGGCGATTTCAGGAAAAAAAATTGTAACGGAATACAACATACTACTATTAATGAAAAAAATATCGAACTCCGTAAGAACTCGATATTTTGAACATAAGTATATAGATAAAAACTTTAATCTATCGGAAACGCGTGATTAAAAAGACGTTCTTCCGCTAATTTTTCGTATTTGGTTCCTTCTCGTCCATAATTGCAATAAGGATAAATACTGATTCCTCCACGAGGAGTAAAAATTCCTGTAACTTCAATGTACTTCGGATTCATCAAGGCAATTAAATCTTTCATAATTATATTTACGCAATCTTCATGAAAAGCGCCGTGATTGCGAAAGCTAAACAAATACAACTTCAAACTTTTACTTTCTACCATTTTCACATCGGGGATATAATCAATGCGTATGGTGGCAAAATCGGGCTGACCTGTAATGGGACACAAACTCGTAAACTCAGGACAATCAAAGGTTACCCAATAATCGTTTCCCTGATGTTTATTTTCAAATGCCTCCAGAACTTCTGGCGCATAATCTTGTTTGTATTCGGTTTTATTACCGAGATGGGTTAGTTTTTCAGATTGCATAATTAGTGAGTTCAATTTACTTTTGCAAAATAAGTAAAAAAGAGTTACATTTGAAAATCCATTACATCTTTGTGTGTATTTTAAAGTTAGACAGATATAAAAATAAAATAATCTATCATGCTCTTACGTTCTCCCGAATCATTTTGGCTTCTAAAAAATGGTATTTTAAATAGTTATCCATCTCTAAAAAAAGATATAGAATGTGATTATTTAGTCGTAGGTTCCGGAATTACCGGAGCTTTAATCAGTCATGCTTTGATAAAAGAGAAGTATAAAGTAGTGATGGTAGATAAACGCGACGTTGCAACGGGAAGTTCTGCCGCAACAACATCTATGATTCAATATGAAATAGACACGCCAATGCATGTATTGGCTGAAATGATTGGTGAGAAAGCTGCAGTGGATTGTTACAGAGCTGGTATTGACTCTATATATGCTTTACATGATTTAGTGAAGAAAGAAAAAATAGAATGTGGGTTTGAAATGAAAAAATCTTTGCAAGTTGCGCATAATAGTAAAGCAGTGAGAGAATTGTTAAAAGAATACGAACTTCGGAAAAAATACGCTTTCGACGCACAATGGATTACATCTGAAAGACTTGAACAAGAGTACAAAATGTTCTCTTATCCGGGATTATTGACTAATATAGGAGCATCGTTAGATGCATTTCAGTTGGCGCATGCACTTATTTTAAAAAATTCTGAAAGAGGCATGCAAGTTTTTGACCATACCGAAATAAAAGAAGTAAATTACAATGATGAAAATGTGGAAGCACTTACAGAAAACGGTTGCAAAATTGTTTGTAAAAAAATTATTTATTGCACCGGTTTTGAAACCCTATCGTTGTTTAATAAAAAATATGCCGATATTGTTACTACTTTCGCTTGCGTTTCCGAACAGAAATTTAATTTTTATCCCATATTAAAAGACACTCTTATTTGGGACACAGATTCGCCTTACATTTATATGCGCACTACAGATGACCTGCGTTTATTGGTTGGAGGCGAAGACATCAAATACAAATACGACGGTTTGACTGAAAAACTTAAAAATCAAAAATCAAAAAACCTCCAAACGAAATTAAAAAGATTATTTCCCGCTATCGATTTTATTGAAGATTATAATTGGGCGGGCGCTTTTGGAATAACAAAAGATGGATTGCCGTTTATTGGCGAACATCCTGATTTCAAAAACGCCATTTTTGTAATGGGATTGGGAGGAAATGGTATCACTTTTTCGGTGCAAGGAATGGAACTCGTTCTAAAAATTATTCGCCGTGAAGATGACATTTTACTTCATTATTATCGATTCGACAGATAATTTTTGAAAATATTTTTTGGTATTTACAATTTTGTTCGTATATTCGCGAACAATATTCTCCTTAATGGCAAAAGAAATCTCACATACTGATTTAAAGAAAATTGCCCGTTTGGCAAAAGCAATGGGACATCCTACCCGTATGGAGATTTTATCGTTTTTAGCCGAACAAGAAACGTGTTATTTTGGTGATATTCACGAGGTATTTCCCAATGCTAAAGCTACTATTTCACAGCATTTGAAGGAGTTGAAAAATGCAGGATTAATTCAAGGTGAAATAGAGCCTCCAAAAGTAAAATATTGCATCCACAAAGAAAACTGGGAAATTGCAAAAAAACTATTCTCGGATTTTTTTGAGTTAGATGTAAACAGCTTTTGTTGCAAATAATATTTTTTTAGTATTTATGTTCGTAGTTTTACAAACAACAAACATCCTCTTATGAAAACAAAATTAAAAATACTCGATAAATTTCTTACTTTATGGATATTTTCAGCCATGATACTTGGAGTTTTATTGGGATTTGTTTTTCCACAAATATCAACTATCACCAATAAATTTTCCGTTGGAACTACCAACATACCATTGGCTATAGGATTAATTCTGATGATGTATCCGCCATTGGCTAAAGTAAATTATTCGTTGCTTCCCAAAGCGTTTAAGGACGTAAAATTAATGTCGGTTTCGCTTTTATTGAATTGGATTATCGGACCGATTTTGATGTTTGTGCTTGCTGTTCTTTTTCTACGAAACGAACCGGAATATATGGTAGGACTGATTTTGATAGGACTGGCGCGATGTATCGCAATGGTACTGGTTTGGAATGATTTAGCCGGAGGAAACAAAGAATACGGCGCTTTGCTTGTAGCGTTGAACAGTATTTTTCAGGTAGTTACATATAGTTTTTACGCTTGGTTATTTATTAATGTGCTCCCCGGCAAATTCGGTTTGGGCAATTTTAGCATTCACGTACCAATGAAAGACGTGGCTGAAAGCGTTTCTATTTATCTCGGAATTCCTTTTCTTGCGGGCTTTTTAAGCCGCTTTTTCTTAATTAAAATTAAAGGAGAAAATTGGTACAACAGGCGATTTATCTCTTTTATTTCGCCTGTCACGCTTTATGCGCTTTTGTTTACCGTAGTGCTCATGTTTAGTTTGAAAGGCGATAAAATTCTGCAACTCCCATTGGATGTACTAAAAATAGCAGTTCCATTAATTATATACTTTGTATTGATGTTTTTTGTCAGTTTTTTCATCAACAAATCAATGAAAATTCCTTACGATAAAAACGCTGCCGTATCTTTTACCGCAACGGGTAATAATTTTGAACTTGCTATAGCCGTGTCAATTGCAATTTTCGGAATTCATTCCGCACAAGCGTTTGCAGGCGTTATTGGTCCTTTGGTGGAAGTTCCGGTATTAATTTTATTGGTTAGAGCCAGTTTATTTTTTAAAAACAAATTTTATAAAAATATTGAATTATGAAAAGAATATTAGTGCTTTGTACAGGCAATAGTTGCAGAAGCCAGATAGCTGAAGGTTACTTAAGATTTTTTGCGAAAAACAAAGCTGAAATTTATAGCGCAGGCGTAGAAACACACGGGGTAAATCCAAAAGCAGTGGAAACAATGAAAGAAGACGGGATTGACATTTCATCACATACTTCCAATAACATTGATGAATATCGGGATATTGACTTTGATTTTGTAATAACCGTATGCGATAACGCTCGCGAACGTTGTCCGTATTTTCCGAGCAAGGCACAGAAATTTCATCGTAACTTTACCGACCCCGCAAAAGCTACAGGAACGGAAGAAGAAATTAAAACCGCTTTCAGAAATGTAAGAGACGAGATTAAAACCTATTGCAAAGAATTTGTAGAAAAATATTTATAAACCATTTACTATAACAATCTATGGAAATTAAAGTATTAGGGACAGGATGTCCTAAATGTAAAGCGCTCGAAAAAATTACTCGTGAAGTTGTGGAAGAATCCAACTTAAATGCAACAATCTCAAAAGTTGAAGACATTGTGGAGATTATGAAATTCAACGTAATGACTACTCCAGCTTTAGTTGTGGACGGAAAAGTTGTACTCAAAGGTCGTGTACCGTCAAACGATGAATTAAAAGAAATATTAACAAAAAAAGTATTTATGTTATGAAGAAAATTTTTGTTGCCTCCATATTTTTTGCATTTGCAACATTCATGTTTAATACAAACGCCGGAAATACGAAAACAGCGGTAAAAACTAAACCTGAAAAAATCGAAGTGTATTATTTCCATTTCACACATCGCTGCGTAACGTGCTTAGCTGTTGAAAACGAAACTCAAAAAGCGTTGCCTTCACTTTATCCTAAATTATTTAAAGCCGGAAAAATCATATTTACATCAGTTAATCTGGACGATAAAGACAGCAAAGTCTTGGCTGAAAAATGTAAAGCAGAAGGTCAATCTTTATTAATCATTAGCGGGAACAAACGTATTGATTTAACCGACAAAGGATTTATGTACGCGAAAAACGATCCCGAGAAACTAAAGGTTGAGATAAAAAAATCCATCGACAGTTTAATAAAATAAAAATGGAGTTTTTACAAAGCATACTGGATAATTCTCAATACTCGTTTATCACTGCTTTTATTCTGGGATTAATGACAGCGATAAGTCCTTGTCCTTTAGCCACCAATATTTCCGCAATAGGATTTATTAGCCGTGACATAGAAAACCGCAAAAAAGTATTTATCAGCGGACTTATTTATACCCTTGGAAGAGCTTTTAGTTATACTGTTTTAGCTATCATTATATTCTTGGGGGCAAGCAAATTAAATATTTCGATGTTATTTCAAGGTTATGGCGAAAAACTATTAGGACCGATTTTGATCATTATCGGTTTATTCATGCTTAATGTTTTAAAAATCAATTTCCCCGGTTTTACTTCCCTGAGCGAAAAATTAGGTGAAAAAAGTAAAAAAAGTTATTGGAGTACATTTCTTTTGGGAGTTGTTTTTGCTTTAGCTTTTTGTCCTTACAGTGGCGTATTGTATTTTGCAATGCTTATTCCTATGACGGTTTCAAGCGCAAGCGGTTTATATCTGCCGTTTATTTTTGCTTTTGCTACCGGATTGCCTGTAATTTTATTTGCATGGTTAATTGCTTTTGCTGTAGGAAATGTAGGAAAATTTTACAATCGAATAAAAAAGTTTGAATCTTGGTTTCGAATTGTTGTTGCCATCATTTTTATATTAGTGGGAATTTATTATACAGTCATCTTTTTTATACGCTGAAAATTTACAGGAAACATTTGTCAAGGTAGCAACAGTTCGTAATTATCTTGTTGCTTTGATAATTACAATTTATTAAACGCAAATAGATTGCAATGAAATTAGAAAAAAAAATAATAACTCCAATAATACTCTTGCCTGTTTGGTACGCTATTTATTCCAACTTAAAATCCGTTACGGACTGGTTGGTAGATTCAGTACTTAAAATGCAACAAGGAGCGCATTTTACTGAAGCATTCCGCTTTTTTATCTTTGAATTTCCAAAAGTATTATTATTACTCGTTTTGATAATATTCGTGGTAGGCATTATTCGCAGTTATTTTACTGCCGAAAGTACAAGAAAAGCATTAGAAGGAAAGAAAACATTTACCGGAAACATTATGGCTTCGGTGTTGGGTATTGTAACGCCGTTTTGTTCATGTTCGGCTATTCCTTTGTTTTTAGGTTTTGTTGAATCGGGAATTCCGCTGGGTATAACATTTTCATTTCTTATTGCCGCACCTATGATAAATGAAGTTGCCGTAATTTTGCTTTACGGAATGTTTGGATGGAAAGTTGCTGCTATTTACATTGGTACCGGACTTGCAATTGCCATAACTGCCGGTTGGATTATTGGAAAACTGAAACTCGAAAAATGGGTTGAACCTTGGGTTTATGAAACTAAACTTGGCAGTGAAAACATGGACGAGGAAAAGATTTTATTTGCAGACCGCATAAAAATGGGATATAACGCAGTAAAAGAAATTGTGGGGAAAGTTTGGTTGTATGTTGCGTTGGGGATTTTAGTAGGAGCAGGCGCTCACGGATATGTTCCCGAAGAATTTATGGCATCACTTATGGGCAAAACTGCTTGGTATTCAGTACCGTTATCCATTTTAATTGGCATCCCGTTATACTCAAATGCTGCCGGAATTGTTCCTATCGTTTCTGTTTTAATTGAAAAGGGAGCATCGCTTGGCACAGCATTGGCGTTTATGATGTCGGTGATTGCTTTATCGCTTCCCGAAATGGTGATTTTGAAAAAAGTTCTAAAGCTTCCATTTATTATTACTTTTATAGCAATTGTAGCCGTCGGAATTATGATAGTAGGATTTTTATTCAATTACATATTCTAAAATTCATCAAGTAGCCAGACTTTTTATGTCATTTATTCAGATTTACAATGTAAAATCAAAACAATGTATTTTCTTTGTTTTCTGTTTTTTCATCTGCCAATTTTGGAATTTTGATGTTTAATCCCAGTTTTTTATTTATTTTCTGAATAAAATAGGATGTAAACATTGGCGATGATTCTTCAAAATTTTGATGAACAAAAAAATATAAATTTTGCAATCCATCCTTTTTCCATTTTTCAATGCGTATAATCCATTCATCGAGCCGTTCAAAATCAATTTGATTGTTATTACAACCCACAAAACGAATGAAAGCAGTAGGTGTTGTTAAGCGTTGATGAATCATGTCGCGCCTTCCCGCTGTATCTACAATTAAATTGGTTACATTATTATTTTCCAGCAAATTACAATATTTATCCCAAACATTTTTATCGGCATAAAAGTCTTTGTTTCTAACTTCTACGGCTAAGGGAATTACTTTGGGGAAATTTTCGATAAATTCTTTTAGTTTTGGATACTCTTTTGGAGTAAAATTATCGTGAAGTTGTAAAAAAACCATTCCGAGTTTTTCCTCGAAATGCGCTACGGAATCGCAATATATATTTGTTAAATCACTCACATTCAACAGTCTTCGGAAATGAGTGATCGACTGAGTAATTTTCGGGAAAAATTTAAAATCTTCCGGCGTTTTTTCTTTCCATTTTATAATTTGCTGCGCAGAAGGCATGTTGTAAAATGTGGCGTTCAACTCAATGGAATTAAACTGCGTAGAATAATATGTGAGTTCATCTTTTGTTCCGCGAGGATAAAAACCTTTCAAATCGGTTTTGTTCCACTTGGCACAACCAACATACACATTAAAATCGGAATGATTTCTTTTCTGCAATATTGACTTTGTTTCTTGTGCATCTGCAGGAAGCGTAAAATCTATTTCCAAAGGATTTTCAACTTTGCCGAATTTCATATTCAAAAATTATAAAATAAAAACTCCCGTAAAATTCCTGAGAATAATTTACGTAAGATAAAGGTAAGAATAATATTTTAGAATTTATACATAAACTCTACACCGAAAATTTCTTCTAATTCCAAAAAAATAAAACGCTTACAGAAATGTTTTCCATAAGCGTTCCTATTATTTTAATTCATTTTATTTTTCCGGTTCTAATTCTATCATCAGAAAATCCTTCGGAATTCGTTCTCCTTCTTTTACATTTACTTTCTTTATTCGTGCTGTAAAAGGCATCTCTATTTTGTTCTGCATTTTCATTGCTTCCAAAATAATCAATGGTTCTCCTTCTTTAACCAGTCTCCCCTCCTTTACAAAAATCTCAATAATTGTTCCGGGTATGAAAGATTGAATTTCGTACGGACTTGGATTTTCCCAGAATTTACGTTTTTTGTATTTCTTTGTCAAAAGTGTTTTATACTTTCGAGCGGTAACCGCGAAATCTACTAATTGAGACTCCTTCGATTCTTGTGTTTGTTCTTGTTTTATTTCTTTTTCCATAAAAAATCAGTTTTTTAGTAATTACAATATAAAACACAAACATTAGAAAGGAGGGATTCCGTGCTTCTTCGTAGGACGATGATCTTGTTTGTTTCTTGAAACAGACAATGAGTGTAATAATAAGCCGCGCGTTTCTTCCGGCTCAATTACAGCATCAATGTATCCTTTAGATGCAGCNACAAACGGATTTGCAAATTTTTCCACATATTCTTTTACCTTTTGCTGACGCATTTCCTCCTCATTTTCAGCCTCCATAATTTCCTTACGGAAAATAATGTTGGCAGCTCCTTCAGGTCCCATTACTGCAATTTCTGCACTGGGCCAAGCAAACATAAAATCTGCTCCCAAGTGGCGCGAATTCATTGCAATATAACCTCCACCATAAGCTTTACGCAAAATAACCGTCATTTTAGGAACGGTTGCTTCAGAATAAGCATACAACATTTTTGCTCCGTGGCGGATAACTCCGGCGTGTTCCTGATCTACCCCAGGTAAATAACCCGGCATATCCTCCAATGTAATAATTGGGATATTAAATGCGTCGCAGAAACGGATAAAACGAGCCGCTTTATCTGATGCATCGCAATCCAAAACCCCTGCCAAATACATGGGTTGATTTGCTACAAATCCCACAGTTTCACCTTCCATGCGCCCAAATCCAATAACGATATTGGCGGCCCAAAGTTCCTGAACTTCGAGGAATTTAGAGTCATCGGTAAGAGAATAAATTACCTCACGAACATCATAAGGTTGTTTCGGATCGGAAGGAATAATATTTTCTATTTTCTTTCTAAATTTGGGTTTTTTGGGTTCAATAGCAGCAGCTTTTTGTTCATTATTATGTGGGATAAGTGAAATAAGCGTTTTTATTTGTTCGAAACAATCCATTTCGGTTGCCGCATAAAAGTGCGCATTCCCGGTAATTTCTGCGTGAACGCGCGCACCTCCTAAATCTTCTTGTGAAATTTTTTCGCCCAATACGGTTTCTATTACGTTTGGTCCGGTAATAAACATCTTAGAAATATTTTCCACTACAAATACAAAGTCGGTTAACGCAGGTGAATAAACNGCACCACCCGCACAGGGACCGAGAATAACTGAAAGTTGCGGAATAACACCNGAAGCCATTGTATTTCGATAGAAAATTTCACCGTAACCGGCTAATGCACCTATACCTTCTTGAATACGAGCTCCGCCTGAGTCGTTTATCCCTATACAAGGAATTTTCATTCTTAATGCGTGATCCATAATTTTGGTAATTTTACGGGCGTGTTTCAAACCGAGCGAACCACCCATTACCGTAAAGTCTTGTGCATAGATACACACCGGATTTCCGTTAATCGTACCAGTTCCGGTAATTACACCATCGCCAGGAAGCTCTTTGGAAGCCATTCCGAAGTTTTGTTCTTCGTGTTCCACAAACATATCGTATTCATGAAACGAATCNTTATCCAACAATGCAAGAATACGAACACGTGCAGGCATTTTCCCCATCGCTATTTGTTTTTCAATAGCTTTGTCGCCTCCGCCTTTTTCTGCNATTGCTTTTTTTTGACGNAGTGCAATAATGTTTTTCTTTAAAGACATATAGTTGTATTTTAGTTAGAAATATCGAATTTTATTTCCTAAAAATATTTTTCAGCGTGCAAATGTAACAAAAAAATTCACACTTTATCCAAAAATGTGCAATTTCTTTATGTTTTTTAGTAGTCCATTTTTTTCGTCAACGCTTTCATTGTTTTCTTTCTAATGGCTAAATAACCCGCACTCACGCCTGTTAAATCCANATTTTCGAGCGTGACGAGTATTTCTGGAATGAGTTCCGGTATTTTATTTCCAATTCGTAATAACATTTGCATGGACAGCGCTTGTACAGCAACCGACTCTCTCATTGAAATCATTCGTTCAAAACAAACATTAATAAATTCTACCGGAAGATTTTCAGGAATAGGTAAGTTAATTAAAATGGCAAGAACAGCGCGTTTTAGACCATCGTTTTGAATAAATACGGATAATTCCATTAAACGTAAAATCTCCTTTTCGGAGAAAAAAGAAGTATCCGCTTCGCTCACTTTTTCAATAGCCCAAGCCGCACGCCAAGCCCATTTGGATGTTTTTTCAAAAATAAATTCAAAAACTTCGGAAAATGTTGTTGGATTTTTTAATATCTCATCTTTGATAAGATTTAATTCTTTCAGCGTAATCGGAGATGATAAGATTGCTCTAAAATCCATACAATTTTATTTACTGAAAAATTATATTCTTAACCACATTTNCNTGAACATATTTATTCAGCGTGTCTTTAATTTTTTCTCGTTCAAGAAACAGTTCATGCCTTAAAACAGAAGAAGAAATACTTACGTAAAGCGTACCGTTTTTAAAATAAAGTTTATCCGTATAATTATTTATAGTCTCCCCCAACGCTTTTCCCCACGAATCAATTACGCGTTTTTCGTACAGTTTCTCGTCCAAATGATTTTGTTTCAAAACCTGTCCGATAATATCACCTAATTTTTCAGTATTTTTTCGCCGCATATTAGAATTGACATATTTTAAGACGGTATATAATCCCGTTTCTATCTATCTTAATTTTAAAATCATCCCCACAGATGCACCTTGCGAATAAGGAATATTATTCAAATCGTATAATTTCTGTAATTTGATTGCATATTTTTGAGAAATTCGATACAAACTTTCTCCTTCTTGCACTATGTGACGTGAAAATTCTTTTGATGCTTTATTTTTCTTTTTCTGAAGATAAACTACTGTATTGGGTATAAGTTTTTCAGATTCTGTCAAATCATTATATTGCAAAATTTTCTTTTCCGATAAGCCATATTCAGCNGCAATNCTTCCGTATGTATCGC
This sequence comes from uncultured Paludibacter sp., assembly GCA_900498215.1. Taxonomy (GTDB): domain Bacteria; phylum Bacteroidota; class Bacteroidia; order Bacteroidales; family Paludibacteraceae; genus UPXZ01. The sequence continues at coordinate 1,901,657 of LR026962.1, forward strand.
CTGCGAGAGAAAAAACACATTTTACACCATTATTNTTATACAACTCGTGTGGAAATTCTTTCAAAACATTGCTTCCTCTTTTTTTGCCAAAAGTTGATTTTTTTTCTATTATTTTTTCTTCGGAATATTTATTTGTTTTTCCTTTATCGTATTGTTGAAGGTCGTAATTTTCAATCAGCCGTATTAATTTGTTTGCATAATTGGGATCGGTAGCATAACCTGCAGCTTTTAAACCATACGCCCAACCCTTATAATCCGTTGGCTGTAAATTGAAAAGCGAAGCATAACGGGAACGATTTTTAAGAAAAAGCGAATGGTCTTCATACGATTCGCGCACGTCATTATATTTTCTAAAACATTCACCTTTCGCATCATCATCGTAATATACTTTCTCACCATTCCAGTTATTGCATTTTATCCCGAAATGATTATTTGATTTGATTGCCAAATCTCCCAATCCTGCACGCGACTCCAACAAGCCCTGAGCAAGTGTAATACTTGCCGGAATACGATGTTTTGCTTGTTGTTCTATCGCCAATGGAGAATATTTTTCAATGTATACAGCATAAGCGTTAAATCTNTTTTGAGCCAATAAATTGCTTGAGATGAGAAGAATAGCAAATAAAATCTTTTTCATTGATTTAAAATTTATTTACAAAAGTAAAACTTATTCCTCAAAAAGTAGATTTAATTAAATTATTTTATATATTTGTATCGGAACGAAAAAAACAAACAGATGAAAATTTTATCCATAGAAACAAAGGTTTCTGAATATGATTATAANGAACTTCCTGCCGAATACAGGCAATTAGTTGATATAGCAAAAGATAACACACAAACAGCGTATGCTCCNTATTCCCAATTCCAAGTTGGCGCTGCTGTGTTGCTCGAAAACGGAAAAATAGTAGGAGGCAATAATCAAGAAAATTCCGCCTCGCCAACTACACTTTGTGCAGAACGTGTTGCTATGTTTTATGCCAATTCACAATTCCCTGATATAGCGCCAAAAGCTATTGCCATTGCAGCTTTCACAAATGGACAATTCTTAGAAAATCCGGTTACACCTTGCGGAAGTTGCCGGCAGGTTTTGCTTGAAACCGAAGAAAGATACGAAAAACCGATTGAAGTGATTCTTTTCGGCACAGGAAAAGTATATATTATTAAAAATGTTAAGCAACTACTCCCGCTTTGCTTTGAGAAAAGCAGTTTGAAGTTAGACGTTAAGTAATTGAGCTTTCTGATGGTTTAGTAATGAGAATAATTGCTAAACTTTTCGCTCAATTTTAAAATTTTTCGCTTATGAAAAAAGAAATTTATACTGTAGAATATCCTCTCAATAATGCTTCAAGCAATTTATTATGGACAGTAATAGGCACGCCTTTAGGACTATCGGAATGGTTTTCGGACGGGGTTACCGTAAACGGCNATGAATACACCTTTTCTTGGGAAAAACACGAGCAAACTGCGATTTTACAACAGATAAAACAAGGAAAATTCATTCGTTTTCAATGGGAAGAAGATACCGGAACGNATGCTTATTTTCAAATGGAAATAGACACACAGGATTTAACCGGAAATGTAGCATTNATTATAACGGACTTTGCCGCACCCAACGATAAAGATGATGCTATTCTGCTTTGGGATAGCCAAATAGAAACNNTGAAGAGNAANAATGGAATATAAGTTTTTCTATTTGTNATAATTACGATAAAGTTTTTCAAATTGATAAATTTTTTGTTTTATCACTGAAGGTCTCACAGAAGTATAGCCCAAAATTAGTCCTTGTTCAACACTCTCCTTTACAAAACATTTATTAAGAGAATGTGTCAAAATATTATTTTTAGAAAGATAATTAACAAAATCTTTATCTTTCATTTCATTTTTTATTCTTGCCAGCATATGTAAACTTTTTGTTTTATTATCTTGAAGTAAAATATTTGTTCCAAACGAATTTTTAAAAGTCTGACTAAACACTTCTCCTCGCTCTTCNAAAAATATTGTCCGTTGTTCATTATCCAAACTATAAATAGAGGGAATAAAACTTTTATAATTATTTACTTCATGCTCATAATCATTTTCGATAATGATAGATTTATGTTTTGATGCCCATTCCAGNAATTCCAATCGTCGATTTAAACTCATCTTCGTTCCGGTAGGATAATGACACGAAGGCACAACATGGATAAGCTTTGGATGAAAATCTATTGTATTTTCAATATCATTGACTTTTAATCCTTCCTCATCTATTCCTATCGGAAAAATTTTACTGCGTAATCCCGTAAATATAGATATTACATTTGGAAATGTAGGATTTTCCATAATCATACTATCGCCGGGATTTAACAAGACACTCCCTATAATATACAAAGATTGCAATGACCCTGACACAACTATGATTTGGCGCGGGTCGCATTTAATATTACGGCTAAAATTAAGATAATCAGCCAATGTTTTTTTTAGCTGTTCGGTGCCGGAAGAAGCAGAATATGTTAATGCAGAATATTTAATATGCCTCCAATACATATTACTAAGATTTTTCCAATGATTTACCGGAAATATATCTAAAGGTGGCAGCCCNGGTCTGAAAGCAATATCTTTATCGTTGGTACTATTGATGAGATATATATTTTTTTTGAATGATTCCGCGATNTCCGAAAGCTGCGGATAATCGGAAAAGTCTATTTTTGTATTTTTCCCNGTTGTTAATTTTAAAGCACCGTCTTTTACTCTATGTCCCGAACCGGGAATAGATTCAATTAAATTTTCTATTAGTAACTGCTCATATGCTTTAATTATAGTACTTCTCGATACTTTTAATTCGCCTGCAAGAACNCGNGTAGGTGGTAAAATANTACCNACTGGTATTTCATTATTTTGTATAGCTTCTTTTATTACGATATAAATCTTTCTATAAAGAACAGGTANATTTCTAATTTTTTTATCTTTACTTATTACCTCTTGATATATGTTTACAATTCTTTGAGTTGTGGTTTCCATAATTGGTATGTATAAATTAATCAAATTGGTATGGTAAAGGTAATTATAAATTCAATTATTTTGCTTCGTATTTAATGTAAATTATTTAATTTTTACTTATTTAGCTAAATTTAAATCTCATTATTCAACTGCGCTTTTATATAAACTAGTTATGCATTTAATAGCAACAGTCTTTAGCTTAATTTTTATAGTATTAGTAGCTTTTTTACTTTATAAAAAATTTAATCCGCAATCAGTTTTATTAGGAAGCGGTCTTTTTATGCTTTTTTTATCCGTTTTGTTGGGATTTAATCTGCCTTTCTTGAAAGATCCTACAGGATTGACTTTTTTCGATCTGTTTGCAGAAATAGAACAATTATTAAGCAGCAAAGGTGCAGACGTAGGACTTATGATTATGACCATTGGAGGATATGTTGCTTATATGGATAAAATTGGCGCTAGCGAGTCCCTTATATATATATCACTAAAACCATTATCTATTTTTAAAAAATATCCTTATATTTTGGCATCATTAATAATACCTGTTGGACAGCTGCTTTTCATAACCACTCCTTCAGCAACAGGTTTAGGATTATTGCTTATTGCTTCCATTTTCCCCGTTCTTGTAAGTTTGGGGGTTAGTAAAACTACCGCTGTATCTGTCATTACCGCCTGTACCGTATTTGATATGGGTCCTTCTTCTGCAAATACGGCAAGAGCTTCTGAACTGGTAGAAAAAACCAATGTCCAATATTTTATAGAAAATCAATTGCCTCTTGTATTACCCCTGACCATATTAATGGCTATTGTTTATTATTTTATAAATCGTTATTTTGATAAAAAAGAAAATCACGTTGCCGAAAAAATAGAAGTGAAAAATATCAAAAGAAGCGCTCCGCTTATTTACGGAATTTTACCTGTTTTACCTTTATTACTTTTAATTATATTTTCTCCATTTCTTCATTTATTTAGTTTTAAGGTAAATTTAAGCACAACAACAGCTATGATATTTTCTCTTTTTGTTGCAATGCTTTTTGAATTAATACATAGAAAAAATATTAAAAAAGTATTTGACTCACTCAAAATATTTTGGGAAGCAATGGGTAAAGTGTTTGCTTCCGTAATAACACTCATTATTTCAGCAGAATTGTTTTCACAAGGATTAATCAGTTTGGGTTTTATTGACAATTTAGTTTCATTATCTCAACATTTAGGGCTTGGAGCAATAGGAATTGGAGTGGTGATGACAATTCTCATATTTGGGGCTTCTATGCTTATGGGTAGTGGTAATGCATCCTTCTTCTCGTTTGGTCCACTTGTTCCCGGTATTGCAATCAGAATGGGCGTAGAATCTACTAATATCATATTACCCATGCAATTAGCTTCGAGTTTGGGGAGAGCAACTTCTCCAATTTCAGGAATTATAATAGCTACATCTGAAATAGCAGGTATTACACCATATCAGGTTGCAAAAAGAAATATAATTCCTCTTAGCATAGTCTTAATATGTATGCTTGTTTACCATTTCTTGTTCTAATAAAATGTAAAAAATAACTTATATGCAATCAAATTTAATAAAGCTCATAAAAAATGCTGAAGTATATACTCCGGATTACATCGGGAAAAAAGACATACTGATAGGAGGCGATAAGATTCTTGCAATTGATAACAGCATTGAAACAGGAAAAATACCAACTCAAATTATAAATGCCAAAGGAAAAATAATCACTCCGGGTTTTATAGACCAACATATTCACTTGACAGGAGCTGGCGGAAAACACTCTTTTTCATCTATGACTCCTGAAATATCTGCTGATGAGTTGATAAATTGTGGAACAACAACCGCACTTGGTATGCTCGGGACTGATGGAGTTACTCGCTCTCTTGAAAGTTTATATGCAAAAGTATGTTCATTAACTGAACAAGGACTTACAGCCTATATGCTTACAGGTTATTTCGGATATCCCAGTATCAGTTTACTCAAAAGCACAATGGACGATATGGTATTTATTGATAAAGTTATAGGTTGCAAAATTGCAATAAGTGATGAGAGAGCTTCTTTCCCTACAGAAAATGAAATGCTGAAAATTCTCCGACAGGTTTACGTTGGTGGCATGACTTCAGGCAAAGGAGGAATTTTACACGTACATTTGGGTGCACTCGAAAGTGGAATGACAATGCTGTTAGATATCGTAAAAAAATATAATTTCCCTATTCGCTATATTTCTCCCACTCACGTGGGGCGAACTAAGCAACTCTTTGAACAAGCCATAGATTTTGCTAAAAAGGGAGGAATGATCGATATCTCAACAGGAGGAACAAAATATGATTTACCTTATAAACAAGTAATCTATGCTGTAGAAAACGGAGTCTCACTCGATAATATAACGTTTAGTAGCGACGGGAATGCCGGAATGATGAAGAAAGATAAAGCGACAGGAATTATTCAATTATACAAGGCACCCATTCATTTAAATTTGGAACAAGTAATATTGTTAATAAAAGAAGCCAACTGGCCTTTAGAAAAAGCGCTCAAATTAATAACAACTAATCCAGCTCGAAATCTTTCATTAAAAAATAAAGGGAAGATCAATGTAGGTTTTGATGCAGATCTTTGTATGTTCGATTCGGAATATAATCTTACTGATGTATTTGCTAAAGGAAAAATTTTCATGAAAGATGGGGAACTACAAAACTGAATTTTAGAGAGTTATAGACACCTAATAAAATAATTTAAAAAATTAATCTTATGAAAAAATTTTATGTATTCTTTTTTGTTTGTATTTGCAGTTTCAATATTTCACATAGTCAATTATTAAGTGAAGATTTTGATTACACTGCAGATGATTTATTGACCGATCATGGATGGAACCTTACCGGAACATCTACCGCAAATCCAATAGTAGTTACTTCTCCCGGGCTTACGTTTAATGATTATATTGGTTCAGGAATAGGTAATGCTGCCGGCGTAAATAATACCGGACAAGATTTGAATAAATTATTTGGCGCCGTAACATCCGGGTCTGTTTATGCTTCTTTTTTAGTAAACGCAACTGCGACTTCTTCCGGAGGCGATTATTTTTTTCATTTTTATGATCCGACGTTGAGTACTGCCTTTAGAGCAAGAACATTTATTATTCCCGATCCGGGAAATCCTGCTAAAATGGTGGTTGGTCTTTCTTTTAACGCTTCAAGCCCTCAGAGCACAATGACTTCTTCTCTAGATTTTGGAAAAACCTATTTATTTGTATTAAAATATGAGATTGTTGACGAAGCATTAAATGATAAAGTTAGTTTATATGTTTTTGAAGAAGGCGATAATTTTACCACCGAACCGATAATCCCAACTCTTGGACCTTTAACAGGAACAGCTACAGACATTACTCCTACCGGTATCGCTATCAGACAATTTGATGCTGCACAAAGAATAACGGTAGATGGTTTTAGGGTAAACACAATTTGGGAATTAACCAATAGTTCTACGGGCATAAAAGAAACCTACAATGAAAATACAAGTTTTTATCCTAACTTGGTAACCGACGGAATTATTCATTTTAAAGATGTAAATTCTTTGAAAAAAATTGAAATATATAACCTCTCAGGACAATGTGCTCTGAAACTCAACGGTGTAAAAGAAAACATGAACGTTTCGGATTTGAAAAAAGGCACTTATATAATTAGTGTTACTTCCGGAGATCAAGTTAGTTCGTCTAAACTTGTTATAAAATAATAAATATCAAAAAACACTACCGAGAACTCTAAATAATGAAAAAGAATAGTATAATATTTAGTTTGGTTTTAACCACTTTTATATTCCTTTCCTGTGAAACCGATGATGTAAAACCTTATGTCTCTCTTTCAGCGGATAAAACTCTTATATCGGAAGACTCAGGCGAAGCAATTATTACATTATCAATTACTAATTCCATTGAAAAAGATGTTACCGTAATCCTTAACGTAGCTGGAACTGCTACGGGTGATGGTATCGATTATACTTTGTCAAATAAAAATGTTATTATCAAAGCCGGTACAACCAGCACAAACGTAACTTTAACAGCGATTCAAGATGATGTACTGGAAGAAAATGAAGAAGTGGAAATTACCATCAATTCCGTTGAAGGAGCGAACTTAGTAGAAGGACAAAAAGTAACTATTGTTATTGAAGATGACGATACACCGGTACAACCAAATTTATTAATTAATGAAGTACTTTACGATCCTTCCAATTCTGCTTTGGCTGGAGATGCAAATGGAGATGGAGTATATGCACAAAATGAAGATGAGTTTATTGAGTTAATTAATTACTCCTCAAAAAGTGTGGATATTTCCGGTTTCAAAATTTATGATGCCGAAGCTTTAACAGCAGGAGTTCCTCGTCATATTTTTCCGGCAAATACTATTATACCAGCTGGAAAATGCATTGTTATTTTTGGAGGTGGAACACCAACAGGAACATTCGGAGGAAGTATTGTCCAAACTTCTACCACAGGAGATTTGAATTTNAATAATGCTGGTGATATGATTACAATAACTGATACTCAGGATGAAGTATTGGCAACTTTCGACATTACTCCTTTTTCTGATAATCCAAATGAATCATACACCAGAAATCCGGATATTTCGGGAGATTTTGTACAACATCATGTGGCTAATTCCAATCTGCTTTTCTCACCCGGTACTAAAATAGATGGAACAAGTTTCTAAAATGANAATAAATTTTTAATATGAAGCACATCATTGAAAAGTTGGGATTCCCACTTTTCAATGAAACTTCAAAACTTTTATTAAATAAAAAGTACAAATGATCATAGAAAAAATCAATTCTAAAAAACATATTATATTTTCTTTTGCTTTAGTCNTTTGCATATTTTGCACCCAAAACGTCAATGGACAAAGAATAGAATTAGATTCCTACACAGTAGGAGAAGGGATTAATTTTTCCGGAGATAAAAATTATCATATGGAAATAAGCGGATATGTACAGCCGTCTTTTGAAACAAAAATCTACACAGATGATAATAGTGAAGGTTTTAACAACCGCTTTCGTCTCAGAAGATTAAATTTAAGATTTGCAGGCGATGCTGCAAGACAAAAAATAGAATACCGATTACAAATAGATTTGAGTGGAACCTCCGAAAGTGGAGATGCTACACAAGGATTTTTAATGGACGCTTGGTTGGCATATAATGTAAATAGAAAGATTCAAATTACATTTGGACAAAAAAGTACCCCCACCGATAATCGAGAATTAATGTTAGGCTCTCAATCTCTTCAAATAGTAGAAAGAAGTCGTTTAACAACTGCATTCAGTACAATTAGAGAATTTGGNATTTTTATGGATGGCTCTTTNAAAANAGNGAGCAGCCAGTATTTAAGACCGTATTTGACAGTAACAAATGGCGATGGAATTAATGTATTCTCAAAGGATCACGGAGGAATAAAATTGGGCGGCAGAATTGATTTTCTCCCTTTCGGTTTATTTTCGAATTTAGGACAATTCCGCGAAGCCGATGTGATGCGGGAGCTAACACCTAAATTAGTAATAGGANGTAATTATAGCTATAATTTTGGAGTTAGCAGCCGGAATGGGAAAGAAAGCGGAAGTATTCTTTATCTTAACTCTGCAAATGAAGAATTATTGCCGGATTTTATAAAATATGGCGTTGATTTTATGTTTAAGTACAAAGGATATTCTGCTATAGGTGAATTTGTAGGAACTTCTGCAAGAGTNCCCAAAGATATAAGCCAACGTGTGAGAACAGATGGAACTTTATCTACAAATTTTGATGTAAATGGAGTTCAAGATGTAGAAAATTATGTAAAAGAAAGAATGATTTTGGGGAAAGGATTTAATTTGCAAATGGGTTATATTTTTAAAAACCGCATTTCAGTTGACGGACGTTTTACTTNTTTAGATGCAGATAAACATTCCTTTTTAAATAATGGAACATTTTATAATCGTCCAAGGTATTACACGCTGGGGGTTTCAAAATATTTCACGCGTGGCTATGGATTTAAAGTGCAAGGCTCTATTACGTATGTAGATGTTGCTCCGGGCTCAAATAACAATTTAGGAAATCCAATTACGGGAAAAGAATGGATTATGAATGTCTTAACTTCAATTGCCTTTTGATATGAAAAAAATATCCTTTTTAATCTTGTGCGCATTTTTTCTATCGTGTGCTTCATTAATGAACCCGCAACCGGAAAAAGTAACAACACGATATTTTCCAGATCCGGAGATAAATATTAATACACCTGCTTTTCATAAGAAAAAAGGGTTTACCACTTATGCTGAAATGATGAATTTCCTGAACGGTCTTGAGAAAAATCATCGAGACATAATGAAAATCACATTCATTGGAACCAGCCAAAAAGGAAAACCNATACCAATGATAAAGTTAGAGAGGAAAAACGGTACAGAAAACAAATTAAAAGTTTGGCTTCANGCATGCATACACGGAGATGAACCCGCCAGCACAGAAGGTATTTTATTTTTAATTGATAAACTAACCAATGATCCTTCCTATTCAAAATTTCTCGACAGACTAAATATCTCCATTGTTCCCATGGCAAATATAGATGGAAGTGAAATCCAAACAAGGGTAGCCGCCAACGGATTGGACCTAAATAGAGATCAGACAAAACTCTCTGCACCTGAAAGCAATATCTTAAAGAAAGCTTTTAGTGATTCAAACGCTGATGTGGCAGTTGATTTTCATGAATATCAACCTTACCGTAGAGACTATTTACAACTAGGAGAAAAATTTGGAACAGCCGGAATTTATGATGTAATGTTAATGTATTCAAGCAATTTAAATATCCCTAAAAACTTACGCGAATATACAAAATCGCGTTTCGTGAATGCAATCGAAGTTGCTTTGGATAAAGAAAACCTTACCCATCATGACTACTTTACATCTGATAAAGAGCGAGGAGATATTATTATACATCAGGGTTCTACAAATGCACGTTCAAGCGCTACGTCTTATGCATTAAGTAATGCTATCTCAGGACTAATTGAAGTTCGTGGGGGAGATTTAGGACGAACTTCTTATAAAAGACGTGTTTACAGTATTTTTTTAGTTGCTGCCTCTTATTTACAAACAGCATACGAAAATGTAGATGAAGTGAAAGAGGAAATTAAAAAAGCAATGGAAAACCCCAATCCAAAAGTTGTAGTAAAAAGCAAATCGCCTGTCAACTTACAGAACTTAAAAATGTTAGACCTTTCTTCAGGTAAAGAAACAGAGATAGAAGTAAAATTGTCAGACGCTTCAAAAATAAAACCTTTATTAAGCAGACAGAGACCGAATGCCTACATATTATTGCCTTCACAGCAATTAATTGTGGAAAAATTAAAAGTTCTGGGATTAAATGTAGAAAATATGAAAGAAGAGAAAGAGATGGAGGTAGAAAACTACACAATAGCAGAGTATGAAAAAGATGTTGAAAAATTTGAAGGTGTTTTCAGACAAAAAGTAAATGTAAATCTATCAAAAGTAAAACGCAAATTCCCCGCAGGAAGTTATATTGTGTATCTTAATCAACNAAAATCAAATTTGGCAGTAGAAGTACTTGAACCGGACGCTCCCAATAGTTTTGTCTCTTTCTCGGTACTCACNGTAAAACTTAATCAGGAACTCCCTATATATAGATATTTATCCGAAGAAAAAATTAATTAAAATACAATTATTAAAATTATGAAACGAATATATTCATCAAATGAAAATTATCCAAATATGAAAATAAAGATATTCCTTATTTCATTTTTAACTTTAGTGTTACTCTATATTCCTTCAGGTTTTGCTCAAAATAAAGCGGATTTTGATTTGGGGAAAGGACTAAATTTTAGTTTGAACGACGGCGATTACCAATTTAGAATAGGAGGAATGATACAACCTTCAGTATCCTTTGTAAATGTAGATAAACAAACTGATTATTATTTTTTTGCAAAACACACATTCTTTAATCTGTCGGGAGAATTTTTAAAACAAAACCTCAGTTTTTTCATACAAACGGATTTCAGCTTAGGAACACCTTTACTTGACGCTTGGATAGCATATAAACCTTTTGAGGATTTCACCATTACTTTTGGTCAAAAACAAAACATATCAAATAATCGGGAAATGCTGTTAATGGAAGACAAGTTACAATTTTCCGATAGAAGTTTATTAAGCACTGAGTTTNCATCTACAGGAAGAGAGTTCGGTATTTTTATCGACAAAAAAATTAAATTAAATAATTTGGGTATTGAACCGCAAATCGCAGTAACCTCAGGAGATGGAAGAAATTCATTTGGCGCAGACTCAAGAGACGTAGATTTAGGAGGATTAAAATATGGGGCTAGATTGGATATTTATCCTTTAGGATATTTCTCGGAGAACAATGGAGATTTTATTGCGGATTTAGAACACGAAACATCTCCTAAAATTTGTATTGGAGGAGCCGCAAGTTATAATGTAGGAGTAAGCAATGAGGTTGGAGAAGGACATGGGGATTTTAACCTGTACGACAAAGAAGGAAATTTAAAACTACCGGATTACAGAAAATTATACACAGAGATTCTTGTGAAATACAGCGGTTTTTCTTTGCTCGGCGAATACGGGATAGCCACTGCAACTTCGCTCGATGATATTTATACAACCCCAAGCGTTTCTACCCCTCTTATTCCTACTCAAATTAGTGAATATCTTTCTCTTGGATCCGGTTACAATGTACAATTAGGATATGTAACTAAAAGCGGTTACGCTTTAGACGTTAGATACGATAACATTACACCGGAATTTCAGTCAAATCCAAACTCAATCATAAGTAAAACCACCGGATGGACATTTGGATTTTCCAAATACTTCAAAAAAAATGATTTAAAATTACAGTCATCGTTTTCTTCTATAAACTCTGAAAAAAATGGCAAGGAATTGTCCGGTTCAATAACATTGCAAGTAGTATTATAAATTTAAGCATATATTCTCCTATTACAAAGAGAATGTATTTGAGATAAATAATTCTTAGTACATTCTCTTTTTTTACTCTCAAAAAATATGAAATCCAATAATCGTTTATTACTTATTTTTCTATTCTCACTGGCTTTTGGATTAACATCGTGTACCAAAACCAACGATCCTATTATTGAAAATGAAACAAAAACAGATACGGTAAGAATTTTATTTATAGGAAACAGTTTCACTTATTATAATAATGGAGTGGATTATCATCTTCAAAAAATGTCATCTGCCGATAAACCCGCAGACTCTATCATCTACGAAATTGAAAAAGTAGCTTTTAGCTCATACACCTTACAAACACATTATAAGGATAGTACTACAACAAATAAAATTAAAAGTAAAAAGTGGAATATTGTTGTACTGCAAGAACAGAGTTCACGTCCTATAAATAACTATTCATTATTTTTAGAGTATGCAACAAAATTAGATAATTTAATCAAAAATAACGGAGCGTCAACTGTTCTTTTTATGACTTGGTCATTAAAAGATTCCCCCTCCGATATTGACAAAATCTCACAGTCTTATTATAATGTAGGAGAAAAATTGAATGCAAAAGTAGTTCCTGTAGGTTTGGTCTGGGATTATTTTGTTGAAAATTATCCTTCAGTTAATTTATATTTTACTGACGATAAACATCCCGCACTTACAGGAACTTATCTTGGCGCATGTTCTTTTTATTATTATTTATTCAATAAAAATCCTACTTACAACACATACAATCCTTCCGGTTTATCTGTTGAAGAAATTATTACAATCCGAAAAGCTGTAAAGGATTATTCTACTTATAGCAATTAGTTATTGAAATAAAAAGATTTACTGGAAATTTTATTTAAACTATTTCTCCGCTTCCAATACAAATTTCTGATTCTTCGTCGTAAACTACGCCAAATTGCCCGGGTGCAATTCCTTGCAATTTTTCTTCTGAAATCAAGTGAAAACCATCGCCCGTTTTATATATTTTTCCTTTGGTAAATTCGGGAGTATGACGAATTTTGAACGTTACATCTACTCCATTTTCAATGTCGCGCCAAGGATTTTCGGTGATGAAATGAAAATCGCTCATCGAAAACTCATAACCATATTGTGCTTCTACGTCATATCCTTTTGTTGCATACACGATATTGGCTTCCACATCTTTTCTAATTACGTACCAAGGACCTCCTGAAAGTCCCAACCCTTTTCGTTGCCCTACGGTATGAAACCAATATCCGTTGTGATGTCCAAGTATTTTACCTGTTTCCAATTCCACAATTGGTCCTTTTTTTTCTCCTAAATACCTTCGGATAAAGTCGTTGTAGTTCACTTTCCCTAAAAAACAAATTCCTTGACTATCAGGACGTTTTGAGGTAGGAAGATTCGCTTTTATTGCAATTTCACGCACTTCGCTTTTCATCAAATGTCCAATAGGAAACATCAATTTTGAGACTTGCAAATGATTGATTTGAGCTAAAAAATCAGTTTGATCTTTCAACGGATCTTTTGCTGTTCCAAGCCAAATTTTCCCGTCTTTTTCTACAGTAGTAGCATAATGCCCTGTGGCAATTTTGTCAAAATCTTTTCCTACTTTTTTCTCAAACACACCGAATTTAATCAACTTATTGCACATTACATCAGGATTTGGGGTTAATCCTTTTTGTACTTTATCAATAGTATAAGCTACCACCGTTTCCCAGTAATCTTTATGCAAATCAATAATTTCAAGTTTACAACCATATTTTCTTGCAACGAGCGAAGCCATTTCAATATCTTCTTCGGAGGAACAATGTAACAATTCATCATCATCCTGACCTATTTTAATATAAAAAAGCGATGGAGTAATACCTGCTTCTTTCTGCAGATGTACCACAACAGAACTATCTACACCTCCTGAAATTAAAGTCGCTACGTTCATAATCGGTTTATTTTTAGACTTGCAAAATTACGCTTTTTCCAACAAATAAAAAAGACGGCTGCAAAAAGCCGTCCTTTTATATATTTTCTCAATTACTCTATGCCTACGTTAGTATTCCCACAAATCTTGTTCAAAGTTCATCAATTCTGTTTCAATTCTGTTTTGCTCCGCTTTCAATTTCGGCTCATCAACAACATATTCCAGCAACATTCTGCTGTACATATTACTATCGCCTAATAAATAACTGTCGTATAATTTCTGTGTAAAGTAATCATCGTAAGTAAGTCTTTCAGTATCATTCCCGTTAGGAATTACATTTTGTTTTACCAAATACGGACGAAGTTCATCAAAAGCCACCCAGCACAATACTGAATTACGGAAATAAGCCATTGTTTCTTTATTTTCCATATTATCGGGATGCAAAGCATACATAGGAGCAATAGCAATAATTTTTGAATACAAGCGGGATGTGTGTTTATCAAAGAAAACCACTTCCTGAATTAAAAATTTCAACTGATTTTTCACATATTGCATATATTGCTCCATATTTACCGAGCGTTGGTCGGTAATCGTGTCTACCTGCAATATGTTATTATACGTATCTTCATCGTAAGCAAATCTGCGTGAAAGTTCTGCTCCGCTCAATTTTTCATCCCACATCGGTTTGATGTCACGAGGATTACGCCTATAAACATTCATTCCATCAGCAATAGCATCCAAAATTACACGAAATAAACTACGATACTCATCTGTAGGACGGCTTGGAAAGTAAAGTTGAAAATTCTGTTTAAAACGCATATCTATTACACGATATACTACACGCGACCATACGATATCGTCTGCTCGATGATTTACCACAGCAATTGTATCGGCTAACGCATCCATTTCAGTTGTTTGAAGACGCACAGCTCCTATTTCATTAAAAAATGGCAACGGTTGCTGAGAATTATTTGTATTATTGCCATTATCTTGCGCCTTGACATAACTCACTGATAAAAATAAAGCAATAATTACTGTTATAAAACTATATTTTTTCATAGAATGAAATAATTAATTTCTAAATGATTTATTAAAGTTGAATACTTATCGTTCCTAATTTGCGTTCTTTCCCATCCGGACCTACTGCTCTGATATTTTTTATGAACACATCATCTCCTCCTTCCAGTTCATTTATTAAATCTAACTGTCTTGAGTTAAATCTTGAACCTGAAGTAGGAATACTTGTCCCCAAGGCAGATAGAGTAAATGATGTAACTGTAAAGTTAGCTTTTATAAGAGCATCGGGACCGTAATTTGCAACAATAGTTGAAGCGCTTTTCAGCAATCTTTTTGATAGTTTTTCTTCACGAACAGCACGCGGAACTCCTCCGGCATCGGTATATTGAAAGTAAGCTGTAGGATCAGGCAGATATTTTACACGATATTTTTCACTTCCCATATTTACCACCCTACCATTTATCTCGGCAGAAACATTAATAGTAATATCTTCATCTTGCTGTGGTTTAATCACATAAAAATCTCCAGACTTACTTATACTTGCACCGCTGGCACTTACTCTTACGCTGCCATCAGGCACTCCCGGAACAGAAATTTTGAATCTGTTATCAATACCACGATAAACTACATTTAAGTCGACATTCGACATTGTTGCGGAAGGCTTACCTACAATATATTGATAAGGTTCTGATTTATATTCTTCCCAAGTTCCGTCATTTTTTGGCACTACAACACTAGCAACGTAGGTATGTGGACCTATTCCTGATGCTCCTATTTGTATTATATTATTATTTCCTAACGATGAACCATTTATTTTATATTGATATTCGTTCACTTTATTTTCATCGTAAGCGGCAAGAAATATCTGAGCTTTGTATGTTCCTCCCTGAAGCACATAACTTGATTCAGCATTTACAACTACCGTTAATTTGTTTAGGTTGAAATCTTGCAAGTCAGCTTTAGCACGCAAATACTGAACCGTTTCTGCTTCTGCGGAACGAATATCCGACTGATATTTACTCAACATTGTTACAACTGCAGCTACAGGCATACTTTCAAACATTCTGTCAGACCATGTTTTTCCGCCTTTATTTTTGGTGTCAAACATTTGAGCAAACATTGCTTGTTTTGCAGGATCATCTTTCGTCATAGCCATAATACTATCACGAAATATATCTATTTTCTTTTTCAGTATTTTATCATTCCCTTTTACTTTCGAATATTCGCCGGCTGCATCAATATTTTCCCGGGCTTGAATATCTACAGCATTCTTGTCTGCATTTTTCCCATCGGCAATCTTAACTATTTGATATTTATAATCTTTTATGTAATTAAACAACTCATCCGACATTAACTTTACCTTTGTTGCTTTTTCAAGCCATTCTTTTACTTTCTGAGGATTTTTTTCTTCTTCCGCTTTGAAATTTTTATACATTCCATCATTTCTTTTCTCGGAAGATTCAATGGTATTTCGTAATCCCCTATCCACCAAGCCAAAACCTTCCAATACTTCATTAGACACATTTAATGCCAACATAGCAGTCAGCACCAAATACATCATTCCAATCATTCTTTGGCGAGGGGTTTCGGGACAATTTTTCGATCCACTCATTTTAACACTGTTTTATAAATATTTTCATTGTTCTTATCAACCTAAAGCATTTAACATATTGCCATAAACGGCATTTAGGTCTTCTACTTGCTTAGTTAATTTTGTAGTGGCTGATTGATATTTTTGACTTTCAACAACAGAAATATTTGTTGTTTCTTTCATTTTGCTCAAATCACTTACAATTTCATCCAATTTTCCGGATAAATTGCGAATACTTTCAGCTTGCAAACTTAAACCTTCGTTCTGTGATTGAATATGACGTAATTGAATTTCATAAATAGAATTGATGGACGCTAAACTTTTATTCATTTCCGCTACCTTTTCCGCATAACTTTTTGTGTTATTTATGGCAGCATCCATATCGGAAGTAATTCCTAAATACGAAGTGGATAATTTTTCCGTTGTATCGTTCAGTTTTTGTTGAGTAGTTGTAAAATTTACAGCCGCTTCCGAAGCTGTTTCTATATTTTTCGCTAAACTATTAGCAGCCACAGCTACATTTGAAATTGTTTGTAAACTTTCCGCCGTATTTGATAGGTTTTTTATCCCTTCACTGAGTTTTTTTACATCATCGTCAGATATGGACTCAGAATAATTTAAAGCCGTAGAGCGTTGCGAAACAGAAGATGATGATGTTCCGCCTACGACGTTTAATGTTTGCGGTTCGCTATTTTTGAAATCAAAAATTTGTGCCCAATCAAATTCTTTGTGTGGTTTATCAAATACACCCAATGCAAATATGATAGCTTCGGTACTCATTCCAACACCAAGCATAAGCCAAGCATAAGGTAAGTGTAGAATCTTGAACATTGCTCCTAAAATAACAATGGAAGCCCCTGCGCTATATACGGCGGAAATTATCTTTTTACCATAGTTTGAATTCCACCATGTGTAGAATTTGCTGTGTTGTTTACTCATAATATTTTATTTTATCTGAATTTTCTCCTTTTATTCTCCATTATACGAACGGACACAACGGAATCCTATGTAAGGACGACTTTCGTATTGATATTCATAGGTTTTAACTCCGCATTGAAGATAATAAGCAATATCTTTCCATGAACCGCCTTTTATAACCTTACGTTTCAATACATCAGGATCATCATTTTTGGCATTATATTGATAATTCGGATTCATATCCGATACTAGCGTGGCATTTGCACCATAAGCTGTAGAAGTCCATTCCGAAACATTTCCTGCCATATCGTATAATCCAAAATTGTTTGGAGCAAAAGAACCTACTTTCATTGTGGTAGCTCCGGTATCATCCGTATAACTTCCTCTCATTGGTTTAAAGTTAGCCAAGAAACATCCTTTAGCATCACGCACGTAATTTCCTCCCCAAGGATATAAAGCCATCGCTTTTCCCCCACGTGCAGCGTATTCCCATTCTGCTTCGGTTGGCAAACGATAATCTTGAGCACTTATCCTGCTACTACCATTAAAATAACTGGTTCGCCATTGGCAAAAAGCTTGAGCTTGTTCCCAAGTAACTCCAACAACCGGATATTGCGCAAACCCTTTATGTGAAAAATACATTTTCATTTTAGGATCGTTGTATGCATACTGAAAATCACGTATCCACATAATTGTATCGGGATAGATATTTACAATACGATTTGAAATTAAATCTCTACGGGTAATTAAAGGACGTGTAATGGTTATATGATGAATTACTCCATTCTCATCCACATAAGAACTATCTACACGCGCTTTTGCGCCTCTAGGATATGCTCCTGTATTTACGTTGTATTTGTTGCCCGGCAATGCTGCCTGATCATAATTTAGCCAATAATACTTAAATTGCAATTTTGAAGGGTCAATTTGTCTTCTGCCTAAATTATTGCTGCCCTGATAATACATCGAAGCTAAAACATCTTGAATTTCTTCATCACGCGAGTTCCAAGGAATTTTCTTTTTCCAGTTAAGAGGAGCTTGTTCCGGCGCCGCTTCGTCTTGTTCGTTTTTATATTGTTTACGAAATTCATCATGCCCAGCTATTACTAATTTGCGTCTTATGATGGAATCACGCACCCAGTATACAAATTGTTTGTATTCGTCATTCGTAATTTCGGTCTCATCCATCCAAAATGCGTCCACTGTAACATTTAGAGACCGTTCATTGGGGTTTAGCACTGCTTGATCATTTGCTCCCATCATAAAAGATCCTCTTTTTATGAAAACCATTCCATAAGGATTGGACTCATGGAACGTACCCTTGTTTCCGATACCTACTAACTCTCCGGACGGTTTATTACAAGAAATCATCACAGAAAGAAGCAATAAAACAGGCAAAGTTTTTTTCATTTTTATCATAATGTTAAAAAGAATAGTTTCTCAAATTTTTATAATATCCTGATACTCTTATATTTATTTTTGTTTTTACTTGTGTCAAAAGCAAAACTGTACGATAAGAACACTTCATGTGAACCGGAACTTACAGTTAATAATGCTCCGGTAGGCAAATCATAAGCGTATCCTATAGTAATTCCATTTAGAACATTCAGACCCGCAAAAACTATCACGGCATCTTGAAAACGATAGGATAGACCTCCCCAAAATTTTTTATCATATTCCAAACGCGAAGATAAATCTACTTGCCACGTAGTAAAATCAGATTTTGCTAAAGAGGATGATTTCAATATAAATTTAGGATTTTCAAAATTAATATCAAAACCTCCTGTTAAATAAGCAATACCACTGGCGTGAAAAACAGTTTTATCTCCTAAATGAAACGACGGATTATTTAAATGAACGTACGAAATACCTGCATAGTATTTCTGAGTGCTGTAAAATAATCCCGCAGACAAATCTAATCCCATTCCGTTTTCATCTTTTTCAGGAACAGCATTATCAGGTTTATCGCTATGATCATGATATTCTGACTGCAACGTGTTTTCTAAACTGTCCTTAGAAATTCCTAATCCCATAAAACCTATACCGGCTCCCAAGCTTAATATTCCTTCTCCTACCTTTTTTTTGAATGAATATTGTATGTTTGCGGACTGATTTTTAAAAGCGCCCGCTTTATCAATCAAAAAATTTATTCCTACAGCTTGCGTATTCTTTCCAAAATTAAAAGGAGCGTTAATTGTAAAATATGTTGTTTGCGGAGCACCTGGAATTCCTATCCATTGAAATCTCTGCTGCCCTGTTACATTAATCATTCCATTATCTCCAATAGAAGCCGGATTGAAGGTTGCCGAATGAAACATGTATTGGCTTAGGTTTGCTTCTATTTGTGAAAAAACAGGCAAAACGATTATAAAAGAAAATATAAACACCCAAAGAAGGTGTTTTACATTTTTTCTGTTATTTTTACATATCATGAACCGTTTTTTTATTGAAATCCGTACTTACCTAAAAAATTAAACTCCAAAGATTTCAAAAAATTGTATCACTAAGTAATTCTTATTCCGTTTTTTCAATAATTTTTAAGAAATTAATCCACTAATATTCTTCTTCGTTAAAGAAAAAATCTTCTTTACTGGGATAATCGGGCCAAATATCTTCGATACTCTCGTAGATTTCTCCCTCGTCTTCTATTTCTTGAAGATTTTCAATTACTTCAAGAGGGGCACCGGAACGCATAGCATAATCTATTAACTCATCTTTTGTTGCAGGCCAGGGTGCATCTTCAATTTTTGATGCTAATTCTAACGTCCAATACATAAGCAAATAAAACAATATTTAGGTTAATAAAAGTTCGCAAAAATAAAAAAATTATTTGTTTAATAAAACTATTTCCAATAAATTTCTTGNTCTCCCTGTATTAATATTATTAATCTGGATAAAGCAAAAAAATAGTCTGATAATCTGTTTATATATATAATCAATTTATTATCAACAGGGTAAACGTCATTCATCTCAATTATTCTTCTTTCGGCACGCCTCGCCACTGTGCGGCAAATATGACATTGAGCCGCTTCAGGAGAGCCTCCGGGCAATATAAAATGGCTTAAAGGTGGTAATTTTTCATCCGCTTTATCTATTTCTCTTTCNACTTTTGAAATAAATTCTTCTTTTATAATTGAAGCCGATTTATATTCGGTTTTTGACGTGTCGGTAGCTAAATTGGAACCGACTGCAAAAAGGATATTTTGTATTTCAAGCAGAAATTTTTTATTTTCATCCGGTAAGTTCATCGAAGCGAGCATCCCGATATGCGAATTTAATTCATCTACCGTTCCATAAGCTTCCAACCGGATATCGTTTTTTGATACTCGAGTGCCGCCAATTAAACCGGTTTGTCCTTTGTCGCCTGTTTTTGTATAAAGTTTCATTGAAATTTAACGTTTCATTTTATAATTTCTTTTCGGCAGNTTTTTATTAAAAAACACAATGCCTACTTCAAATAAGTCTATGGTAGAACGCACATTAGCGTTTTTTCGTATAGTTCTCCANGCTTCTTCCATCTCTCCCGACCAGTGAATATCATCAAAAACAAAGATAGAATGGTCGTGAATTAAAGGTAAACATTGATTGAAGTATTTTAGCGTAGCTTCTTTACGATGATTGGCATCAAAAAAAACCACATCCAATTGTTTAAATTTTGACAATGCTTCCGAGAGTGTTTCATCAATATTCCCTTCAACAATTTCAATATTCTTACAGTTCAATACTTCAAAATTTTCACGTGCAATATTTGCAATTTCAGGCGAACCTTCCAACGTTACACATTTAATTTCNGAATTTGATAAAGCCAAATATGCTGTACTTATTCCTAACGAGGTGCCAAATTCTAATACGTTTTTTGCTCCCGAAAAGTTCACTATCCGCAATAATAATTGTCCCCACGTNTTTCGTTTTAATGATGTTTTTGCAATATCAGCAACTTTTCTTTCGGTTTTATTGCCTGTGCCAAAATCGGTAATTTTTATCCACCGATTGTCTTTTTTTAATTTATCCCGAACTTTTTCGATGGAAGAAAAAATGTAGAAAGGATTTTCATCGTAAATTACACTTTGCGTAAACGAATACAAATACGGCGAATGAATGCCATGTCCGTGTGTATTCCTTGCCTTTAAGGTATGCAGAATGTATTTATATAAAAATAAAATAGCTTTCAAGTATAATTTCGCTCAAATTAAGTCCAAAAGTAAAGAAAAATAAATTCAAAAACAAAACAAACCCTGTGTTAATTTCACCAGGTTTTATATTATTTTAATTCCTTGTTCTTCACATAATTTCAACGCCATTTCACGCAGTTTGAATTTTTGAATCTTTCCACTTCCCGTCATCGGATATTCATCTACAAAAAACACATAACGTGGAATTTTATAGTGAGCTATTTGATTTTTACAGAAATCCCTCACATCTTCAACTGTAATATCTGTATCTTTTTGACAAATAATGAACGCTCCAACATCTTCGCCATATTTTGGAGAAGTTACGGCAATTACTTGTACATCTTTTATACCAGGCATTTTATATAGATAATCTTCCACTTCTTTNGGCGAGATATTTTCTCCTCCACGAATAATCATATCTTTTATTCGTCCTGTGATACGGTAATTTCCATCCGCATCTTTTACTCCTAAATCTCCTGAATGTAAAAAGCCGTTTTTATCAATGACTTGTGCGGTTGCTTCCGGATTTTTGTAATATCCTTTCATTACATTATATCCGCGGCAACACATTTCACCTTGAACGCCATCGGGACATTTTTCTCCTGTAACCGGGTCAATTACGGCAACTTCAACAAACTCATAATCACTNCCGACAGTCGTACAACGCACTTCAAAACTGTCATCAATACGTGTTTGCGTCATTCCCGGAGAAGTTTCAGTAAGTCCGTAAACACTCGTGATATCCATAAACATTTTTTCGTTTACTTGCCGCATCAATTCTATAGGACATAATGCTCCCGCCATAATTCCCGTTCGTAAAGAACTCATATCAAANAAATTAAACATTGGGTGATTTAATTCGGCAATAAACATNGTGGGAACTCCATACACTGCAGTGCAGCGCTCCTTGTGTATAGAAGCAAGAGTTATAAGCGGATCAAATTTTTCCACCATTACCTGAGTGCTCCCGTGTGTAAGACAGTTCATTACTGCAAGTACAACACCAAAACAGTGGAACAATGGTACACAAATACAGAGTTTGTCTTTTTGTGTAAACTTCATATGTTCACCTGTAAAATATCCGTTATTTGTAATATTGTGATGCGAAAGCATTACTCCTTTAGGAAATCCGGTAGTACCTGATGTATATTGCATATTTACTACATCGTGACAACTAATTTGTGATTTCAATTGATTCAATTCTTCTTCGCTTTGGTTATTTCCTAAAAGAAGAATTTCTGCTGTGTTATACATTCCGCGATGTTTTTCCTGCCCAATATAAACCACATTTTTCAGTACAGGAAAGCGTTCACTTGTTAATTTACCCCGCTGTGTGGTTTTTAATTCCGGTAAAAGATTATAAACCATTTCAACATAATCGCTGTTTGCTGTTCCATCTGTAATGCAAAGTGTGTGCATATCGGAATCTTCAATCACAAACGCAAGTTCATGTTCTTTGTAGCTNGTATTCACAGTAATGGCAACGGCTCCTATTTTTGCCGTAGCAAAAAGAAATGTAAGCCAATCCGGCACATTTTGCGCCCAGATTCCAACATGCGAACCATGCGTAACACCTATGGAAATCAATCCTTTTGCCATATTGTCCACACGCTCGTTAAATGTTTTCCACGTAAAACGTAGATTTCTGTCGGAATAAACAACACACTCGCTGTCAGGAGTTTCTATTGCCCAATATTCTAACCAATCTCCTAATGTTTTATCAAACAACTGCATTTTTCTGATTTTTTATCGATTAAAAAGGAGTATAAACTACGGCTAAAATTTGTGTAGGTTCATCTGTTTCGGTAGAAACCAAGTGTTCCACAATGGAATCGTAATAAATGCTGTCGCCGACATTTAGAATAAATTTTTCTTTTCCGTAATTAATTGTAACGGTTCCTTTTAACACGTAAATAAATTCTTCCCCCTCGTGTGAAGAAGAGACTTTTTGAGCTTCTTCGTTTTTATGAATATCGATTAAAAAAGGTTCCATATGGCGAGTGGACTTTCGAGCGGCAAGCGAGAAAAAGTCCATGTGGGAATTTGCTCCTGAAAGCTGGCTGGAAAAAGTGGCAGGTTCGGTTTTTTCTGTTTTCCGGTGAATAACAGGACCGATATTTTCACTATCGTCTAAAAAAGTGCCGAGACGAACTCCTAATGCGCGTGAAATTTTAATAAGCGAAGAAAGTGAAGGAATTTTTTCGCTGTCTTCAATCATTTTTATTTGTTCTATGCTTAAGCCGGAACGTGCGGATAATTCTTCTTTGGAGATATTTCTATCTGCACACAAAATCTTGATTTTTTCTGATACAATATTCATTCTACTTTTATGTATAAATTTTGGAGCACAAAAGTAGAAAAGAAATACATTAAAACAAAGGAAAAAATCATAAAATGTAGCAAAAATTTAAATTTCTGTTACAAATCAAAATAAATAAAACAAAAAATATTGATTTTTGTAAATTTAAGTTATGCTATAGCAAGTGTAAAAACACTTACTTTTACATTTTTTGATTTCTGTAGCGCCTGGATACAAGCTTCTAATGTAGATCCGGTAGTTAAAACATCGTCCACAAGCAAAATGTGCTTGCCATTGAATTCTGCAGGATTTTTTACCTCAAAAATGTCTTGCATGTTTTCGAATCGTTCATAAACCGATTTCTTTGTTTGCGTTTCGGTTTCTTTTGAACGAATCAAATTATTCACAATCAGAGGTTTATTAAACACGGCTGATATTCCCTTACAAATCCATTCGCTTTGATTATAACCTCGCTTGGCTTCTTTTTTCGGGTGAAGCGGAACGGGAACAATTAAATCCACGCTGTTATATGCCTCATTTTGCAATAATTCTGCCGCGGCGTATTTTCCTAAAATTTCTCCTATCTCCTTGTTTCCTTTGTATTTAAGTTCGTGGAGCAAATGCTGGAATTTTGACCCCTTTTCAAAAAAGAAATAAGATGTGGCTTTTTCTACGGGAACTTTCCCCCAGAAACGTTTTTCTACTTCGTTTTCTTTTTGCAGATGAAAATTTGTTTTCGGAACTTCGTTCAAACATTTCAAACAAATAAACGACTCTCCTTTTACCAAACTTTCGCCACATGTAACACACAAATTGGGGAAAAGTAAATCCATAAAAGAAGAATGAAAAGACATGTTGAATAGTGTTGAGAATTTAAGAGATTGAGTAATATTTTCAGAAAAATAAATGGCAAATTTTAGAAAAAAAAACAATCATTCCCACAACAACAGAAATCAACGCAGCCAAGAAAACACCTCCGGCAGCAATATCTTTTATTTTTCCTGCTGCAGGTTTCCTTTCCGGAGAAACCATATCTACAAGAGTTTCAATAGCTGTATTCATCGTTTCAGCGCTGAAAACCAACCCTATACAAATAATGCATGCCAACCATTCCGATGTGGAAATATGAAAGATAAAACCCAATATAATAACCAAAACCGCTATTGAAAGATGAATTTTCATATTTGTTTCAGAGCGAATTACCTGTTTTATCCCTTTCAAAGCATAACTGAAACTTAAAAGCAACCTTTTCATCTGGATAGTTTTTGCTGCAAATGTAGCGATTTCAATACGATATTGTGTTTTTTATATTGATTTTTTCAAGAAAAAAGTCCAAAAATCTAAGTGTTTTCGGACTTTCTTTATAAGATATATTAGTTTATTTTCTTCTAAAAAGTTTTTGAAATATATTTATTCAGCGCCCAAATATACGCATTTCTCACTTCAGTCGTGCCAAATGCTTCAATAGTATCTTGCACTATTTTCCATACTCCGTCCGAAGAATTCTCGCTTGGAATACAAAAATAAAGGATGTAGGTTCTGCCTTTCGAAACTCTAACATATTCCACCAATATTGCAGCTACCTCATTGGTTTCTTCGCGTATAAACTTTTTAAAATTAAAAATTCTATCTACTGAATTCAATGAATAAATTACCGTATTAATGTCCTCCAATTTATATCCTTCTTTGATGGGAAGGTACGATTTATACTCTTTTGTAATGTAATTATATTCTTCTATGGTAGTTTGAGCTTTAGCAAAACCAATGCTCAAAATAAATATCAATGAAAATAAAATGGCTTTTTTCATAAATTCCCAATTTTTATTAAACTCATCGCAAATATAATTCATTTTATTCATTTTCAGTACTCTTTCACAAAAAAGTCCCGAAAACCTTTCGATTTTCGGGACTTTCCTGCTCTCCCTCTTGGACTTGAACCAAGGACCCTCTGATTAACAGTCAGATGCTCTAACCGACTGAGCTAAGGAAGAATTTCCACACTTTTTCAAATGCGGATGCAAAGATAATGGTTATTTTCAGAATTTGCAATATCTTTGCAAAAAAAATTGCACTAAAATTAATATGAAAAAAATTCTCGGCATTGGTAATGCGCTGACTGACATCCTTTTTCGCACTAAAAACGATGAAATTTTAACCCAACTGCAACTAAAAAAAGGAAGTATGCAATTGGTGGATGATGTGAAATCAAAAAAAATTATCTCCCTTTTTAAGGAACAATTACCCGTAATGGCAACAGGTGGTTCCGCCTCAAATGCTATAAACGGAGCTACAAAGTTAGGAAACAACGGTGGATTTATCGGAAAAATCGGTAATGATGAAATCGGTAAATTTTTTGCCCAAAACAGTTTGGAAAACGGTGTAGAACCTTTTTTGAAAATCAGTGAAACTTCTTCAGGCAATTGTACTGTTATTGTTTCTGCCGATGGAGAACGCACATTATGCACCTTTCTTGGCGCTGCAAGCGAACTTTTAGCGGAAGATTTAGACTCTACTATCTTTTTCGAATATGACATTTTTCACATAGAGGGATATTTAGTGCAAAATCACGAATTAATCCGTACTGCTTTAAAAATGGCAAAAAAAGCGGACATGCTTGTTTCCATTGATTTAGCAAGTTTTAATACTGTAGAAGAAAACAGAGATTTTCTATACGAGATGATTGATAAATACGTGGACATTACATTTGCTAACGAAGATGAAGCGACAGCTTTTTCACAATCTACACCGGAAGACGCTTTGCGTAAAATCGGTGAGTTGTGCGATATTGCAGTGGTAAAATTAGGAAGAAACGGTTCTTTGGTGAAAAAAGCGGGGGAAATATATAAAATTGATGCTTATCAAGTGGATTGTGTGGATAGTACCGGAGCCGGCGACATGTATGCAGCAGGATTTTTGCACGGACTTTCAAAAAATTATCCTTTAGATGTTTGTGGAAAAATCGGTTCGTTGGTTTCAGCCAAAGTAGTGGAAGTAATGGGAGCAAAACTCACGGAAAGTGTTTGGATGGAGATTTATCGGGAGATAGAAAATATTTTAAAAGAAAAACAATAAAAAACTAAAAATTTCAGCTTTTTATTTTATCGCTTCCAACTCTACCGTAAAATGTCTCATAATGGGATTTTCACAGGTAATTTTATAACCGTGTCTAATTGTTTCCCGTTTATCATATACATTTTTCAACGCAGCGGCAATTACATCCATGTGATTATTGGTGTATGTTCTGCGAGGAATTGCCAAACGTAATAATTCCAAGTCGGGATAACGATTTTCACGCGTTACAGGATCGCGATCGGCAAGAATTGCTCCAATTTCCACACCGCGAATTCCCGCTTCCAAATACAATTCCACAGCCAGTGTTTGCGCTATAAATTCTTCTTTCGGAACGTGTGTGAGTACTTTTTTTGCATCCACAAAAATGGCGTGTCCACCGGCAGGACGTTGATAAGGAATGCCGTATTCATCTAACTTTTTTCCTAAATATTCTACTTGTTTAATGCGTGTTTCGAGATAATCAAATTCGGTTCCTTCGTCCAAACCTTGTGCTAATGCATTCATATCGCGGCCTGACATTCCTCCATAGGTAATAAAACCTTCGTTCATAATGCAAAACATCTGGCATTTTTTCCAAAGTTCTTCCGATTTCATTGCCAAAAATCCACCCATATTTACAATTGCATCTTTTTTGGAAGACATTGTCATTATATCTGCGTAAAAAAATATTTCTCTTACAATTTCTTTGATGGATTTATTTCCGTACCCTTTTTCGCGTGTTTTTATAAAATAGGCATTTTCAGCAAAGCGAGCAGAATCTATTAATAATAAAACTCCATATTTTTTGCATAATGCCGAAACTTCTTTTATGTTTTCCATCGAAACAGGTTGTCCTCCGGCAGTATTGTTTGTTACAGTTAAAATAACTGCCGGAATTTTTTCTTTCGGATATTTTTTTAATACATCTTCCAATTTATTTAAATCAACATTTCCTTTGAAAGGAATTTCAAGTTGCGTGTCTTTCGCTTCATCGATGGTGCAATCTACAGCTGTTGCCTTTCGGAATTCAATGTGACCTTTGGTAGTATCGAAATGTGAATTTCCGGGAAGAATGTCGCCTTCTTTGATAATAGTAGAAAAAAGCACATTTTCAGCAGCGCGACCTTGATGTGTGGGCAAAAAATAATCAAAACCGAGAATATTTTTTATGGCATCCTTCATCATATAATACGATCGAGCTCCGGCGTAACTTTCGTCGCCCAACATTACAGCGCTCCATTGTTTATCGCTCATAGCGCCTGTTCCGCTATCGGTAAGCAAATCTATAAAAACCTGTTCGCTCTTCAATCCGAAAAGATTGTATTTCACGTCTTTAATCCATTTCTCACGTTCTTCGCGCGTGCTTCTGCGAATGCTTTCAACCATTTTTATCTTGTATGATTCGGCAAAAGGAAGTTCCATAAAATTTTAGTTACAAATTATAAGTTTACACCAACGATTTTTCGGTAAAAAAACTTTCCGTGTTGTTTTTTGTATTTTTTCTGAATAACAATGCAAATATATGGATTTTATAACGAAGAAAAATGTTTTCGAGCGAAAAAAATGAAATAATAAAATTCATTTACTGGATAAAAATGATTCTCAAGAAGTTAAAAAAGTCTTTATAATGTTTCCTTATTTGGCTTTGGGAATTATTTTTTTTATTTTTGTAAGAATAGAAGGCTATTACAAAAGCAAATTAACATAAAAAACTAAAATGATTTTTAAAACATTCACACAAAAACAAAAGCCAACCGCTGAAGAAAAATCAGATATTATTCAATTTTTGCACCAACATCTTGAAAATTTTGGTGATCCGATAAACGATATTGAAAAGTGTATTGATTATACATTAAAAGAATATGAATCTTTTGGCGGTTTTATAATTTCAGCATACGAAAAAGATGAAATAGTAGGCGTGGTAGTTATAAATAAAACCGGAATGAAAGATTATATTCCTGAAAATATTTTGGTATATATTGCCACACATAAATCATACAGAGGAAAAGGCATTGGTAAAGAATTAATGCTCAAAGCCATTGATTTTGCCGATGGAAATATCGCTTTGCATGTAGAGCCGAATAATCCGGCTGTCAAACTATATGAAAAACTCGGCTTTACAAGTAAGTATCTTGAGATGCGATTAATCAAAAAATAAAAAAATGGCGTATATCACCTTTGATATTGATAAACTCCGGTATAATTATAATTATTTGGATAAACTTTTCAATAAAGGGAAAATAGAATGGTCGGTTGTAACAAAATTACTTTGCGGAAATAAAGATTATTTAAATGAATTATACAAGATGGGAGTACAACAAATGTGTGATTCCCGAATTTCTAATTTAAAATCCATAAAAAGTATTCATTCCGATATTACCACCATTTATATAAGACCACCCGCCAATTACAATGTAAGTAATGTAGTAAAATATGCCGATATTAGTTTAAATACCGAAGAAAAGACCATCCGGTTACTTTCAGAAGAAGCCCAGAGACAAAACAAAATTCACAAAATAATCATTATGATGGAACTTGGAGAATTGCGTGAAGGTGTGTTGGGAGAGAAATTGATAGAGATGTATGAAAAAGTTTACTCGCTAAAAAATATCGAAATTATCGGGTTAGGAGTAAATTTATCTTGTTTATACGGAATTCTTCCCAGCAAAGAAAAACTAATTCAGTTAATTCATTATCAAAAACTTATAAAAAAGAACTTTAAAAAGAAACTCAAATATTTATCCGGAGGCACTTCCGTAACCATTCATTTAATTTGGGATAAAACACTTCCTAAAGGAATTAATCATTTTAGAGTAGGTGAAACTTTGTTTTTTGGAACAGATGTATATGAGAGCAAGGAAGCTGATTTTTTACAACACAATCTATTTAAATTATACGCCCAGATTATTGAAATATCTGAAAAACCAATGCAGCCCGAAGGAGAATTCGGAACAAATTTGGAGGGAAAAACTTTTGAATTAGATGAAACACTGTTTGGAATTACAAGTAAGAGAGCATTAGTGGATGTAGGATTACTTGATGTGGCTGCCGAACATATTATTCCTGTGGATGAGAACATCTCCATTGTAGGAGCCACTTCCGATATCCTTGTTTTAGACCTTGGAAACAACTCCCAAAGTTATAAAGTAGGTGATTTTATTGAATTCAAACTAAATTATTACAGTACGCTTAAATTACTAAACTCCAAATATATAGAAAAAAGGATAGTTAGCAATTTATAAAGCTTCTTTCATCTCATCATTTGAAAGAATATATGCCTTTCTTATTCTACTTTCAAAGTTTTGTTGTAATTTTGAAAACCGTTATCATTAAATATAAATACGAATAAAATTGATACTCTTCAATGAAATTTCTTTATCCCTTATATTTCATCTATCAATGGCTTATCGCAATTCCATTGGCAATTTTATCTACACTGTTCACAACGGTGAGTATCATCATTTTCTCTCCGTTATTTCCTAACAGTAAATTTACATATTACATTACCTTAATGTGGGGAAAATTTTGTTGTTATGTTTTCTTTATCAATGTAAAATGTAGCGGTTTTGAACATCTTGACCCAAAACAATCGTATGTTTTCGCCGTAAACCATCAAAGTATGTTCGATATTTTAGCGGTTTATGGTTGGATTCCTTTTATTTTCAAATGGATTATGAAAGCAGAACTTCGTAAGGTTCCATTTATAGGAGCTGCGTCTGCTTCTGGAGGACATATTTTTATAGACCGAAGTAACCCAATTGCAGCAAAACATAGTTTGGAAAAAGCCGCCGAACAACTTAAACACGGAATTTCAGTAGTGATTTTCCCGGAAGGAACACGTACAAAAACAGGTAAATTGGGGAAATTTAAACGCGGCGCTTTTCTTTTGGCTTTGGAACTTAAACTGCCCATTGTCCCCGTTACGCTTTCAGGAAGTTTTGAACGTCTTCCTATTCATCACGTTTTGGTAAAACCCGGCACAATAAAAATGATCGTTCATCCTCCGGTGGATGTTTCAAAATACACTATGGAACAATCTTCGGAATTATTAAGAACAACGCAGGAAATTATCAGAAGCGGGTTATAAAAAACAAAATAAGGGAACATTTTCAAGTGTTCCCTTATTTTTTAGTTTATCAGAAATCGTTTTTTATTCTTCCAAAAAATTCGGATACATATAATTTGTAGGCGGAACAAATGTTTCTTTGATGCATTGTGGTGAAACCCAGCGCAGCAAATTGAAAAGGGAACCGGCTTTATCGTTTGTTCCCGAACCGCGTCCGCCTCCAAAAGGCTGTTGGTCAACAACCGCGCCGGTAGGTTTATCATTGATATAGAAATTGCCAGCCGTGTGTGTCAATCGTTTGGTAAGATATTCAATTACGACTCTATCTGCAGAGAAAATCGCGCCTGTCAATGCATAATCGGTAGAATTATTGAGCAAATCCAATGTTTCTTCCATTTTATCCGGTTCATATACATACACAGTAAGAATAGGTCCGAAAAGTTCTTCGCGCATAGTGATGTAATTCGGTTTCTTTGCTAAAATTACGGTAGGTTCAATAAAATAACCTTTCGATTTATCGTGTTTTCCACCTAAAACCACTTCGGCGTCCGGTGATTTTTTTGCATCATCAATATAATTTGCAAGTTTATCGAATGAATCTTCGTCAATTACTGCGTTCACAAAATTGGTGAAATCCATCACATCCCCCATTTTTATTTCTTTCAAATCTTCCGCCATCTGTTTTTTTACATTTTCCCAAATATTGGATGGAATATACGCTCTGGATGCTGCGGAACATTTCTGCCCTTGATATTCGAATGCGCCACGCACAAGCGCTGTCGCCACTTGTTTTGCATCTGCGGTATGATGAGCAAAAACATAATCTTTTCCTCCGGTTTCGCCCACAATGCGTGGATATGAACGGTATTTTGAAATATTATTGGCAATGGTTTTCCACATTCCGTTAAAAACTCCTGTAGAACCTGTGAAATGCAATCCTGCAAAATCTCTGTGATTGAAAATGACATCTGCGGCTTCTCTACCGTCGCAAAAAACAAGATTGATTACGCCGTCAGGCAGTCCCGATTCTTTCAATACTTTCATAATCAGCGAGGCTGAATAAACCGCCGTTTTTGATGGTTTCCAAACAACCGTGTTCCCCATTAAAGCAGGAGCTCCGCCCAAATTTGCGGCAATGGAAGTAAAATTAAATGGAGTTAAAGCAAAAATAAATCCTTCTAACGGACGCCACACCATTCTATCCCAAATTCCTGCGGAAGAGTTTGGTTGCATCGCGTAAAGTTCGTGCATGTTTTTCACATTAAAACGGTAAAAATCAATCAATTCACACACAGCGTCAATTTCAGACTGAAACGCATTTTTTGATTGATTCAGCATGGTTGCAGCATTAAATTCATATCGATACGGACCGGCAATTAATTCTGCGGCTTTAAGAAAAATAGCCGCGCGACTTTCCCAGCTCATTGCTTCCCAGTCGGGTTTGGCTTTCAATGCTGCGTCAATTGCCATTTGTACGTGCGTTTTATCACCTTGATGATAATGTCCCAACAAATGCGNGTGATTGTGAGGAGGACGAATATCTAACTTTTTTCCGGTTCTGATTTCTTTCCCGCCAATGATCATTGGAATGTCCAAGCCGCCTTTATTCAGTTCGGTAAGTTTTTCTTTTAATNACAAATTGTATTTTTTCTGAATTTTTATAAGATATTGCAAATCTACAAAAATTCTTTGAATACACTATATTTTTGATGAAAAACAGCATTATTTTGGCTCATCAAAAAATAATTTAGTTAAATAATCTTAAAATNNAATCTTNCGNAAAGTTTTATTCGTCTAATTTTCAACTTATTAACAAATATGCAAANCAAAATATTGTTTTTTGCAAACTACTATGTATTGCATAGTATTTTATAAAGTTATATTTTTGCCTCATCAAACATAAAAAAATTCAAAATTATGGAAAACAAGTATGAAAATTTAGAAAAATTAAACGACCTTTATAAAAAAGGTGCGATAACAGAAAGTGAGTACAATGCTGAAAAAGAAAAAATACTGAACAGAGGNAATATCGCTGTATCAACAAATGACGACAACAAATACAGCATGCTAATGCACTTATCTCAATTCTCCAACATAATAATACCGGGAGCCGGATTAATTGTTCCTATCATTATGTGGTTCTCACGTAAAGAAAAAGAATTTATTGATATAAACGGAAAAATCATTTTGAATTGGAACATCAGTTTATTAATCTACTTTGTATTGGGAATTATAATAGCGGTTTTTTCCGGAATCATTTCTGTTCCTATTACCGACAGAACCGATAATCCTATCCCTGTTTTAAGTTGGGTTTTTGGTACTATTGTTTTTCCTTTGGTGTTTTTTGGAATAGTCGATTTTATTTTTACTATTGTAGGAGCATTAAAAGCAAGCAAAGGCGAAGTTTGGAATTATCCGTTAAGTATCAGGTTTTTTAAAACAAAATAGCTATTCGCCAAAACTGCTGTGAATGGTGAAAAATAAAGGACAAAGTCCAAACCTGTTTGCTGCAGGCAGGTAACATACAAAGTGTAAATAACAAAACAAATTATGATAAATCTTAAGAACATCCACAAAACTTATTACACCGAAGCTACTTCATTACACGTATTAAAAGGAATAGACCTCACAATTGATAAAGGCGAGTTTGTATCCATTATGGGAGCATCCGGTTCGGGAAAATCAACACTTTTAAATATTATAGGCATTTTAGACAGCTATGATAAAGGCGATTATTCTCTGAACGGAACTTTAATAAAAGATCTTTCAGAAAAACAAGCAGCTTTTTATCGAAACGAAATGATTGGATTTGTATTTCAATCTTTCAATTTGATAAATTTTAAAAACGCAATGGAAAATGTGGCATTACCGCTTTATTACAAAAACATCAGCAGGAAAAAACGAAATGTGATAGCAATGGAATATTTGGATAAAATGGGACTAAAAGACTGGGCGACGCATTATCCAAACGAAATGTCGGGCGGACAAAAGCAACGTGTAGCCATTGCGCGCGCTTTAATATCAAACCCGAAAGTAATTCTTGCCGACGAACCCACAGGAGCTTTGGACAGTAAAACCACTCAAGAAGTAATGGAAGTGTTGAGGCAAGTCAATGCGGAAGGAATTACGACCATTATCGTTACACACGAAAAATCGGTAACCGACGTAACTAAACGCGTTATACATATCAAAGACGGTTTAATTGAAAACGTATAATACAAATGAACACCATCAATGAAATAATTGCAACATTAAGCCATAACAAGCTCCGTACGTTTTTGACCGGACTTTCTGTTTCGTGGGGTATTTTCATTTTAATTATTTTGATGAGCGCCGGAAACGGATTAAAAAACGGAGTAACGAGCAATTTTAGCAGTAGAGCTACAAATACCGTTCAAATGTGGCCCGGAGTAACTTCTATTCCTTATAAAGGATTGAAAAGTGGCCGGAATATGAATTTAACAGAGAAAGAATCGGACGCTTTAAACAAACTTCCTGAAACCGGCGAAAAAACAAACGTTGTGGAAACCAATGTTACTATTTCTTTTGGAAGTGAATCCGGTTCCTATCAATTAAAAGGCGTTGATCCTACTTACAATGATATTTTTAAATTGGAAATCAATTCAGGAAATGGACGATTTATTAATACAATGGATTTGAAAAGCAACAGCAAAGTTATTGTGCTGGATAGAAAAATAGTGGAAACGCTTTTCAAAGGAAAAAATGCACTTGGGGAATATGTAAAAGTAGGCGATATTATGTTCAAGATTGTGGGAATCAATACTAAAAAAGAAAGATTTGATGGCTCGCAAGCATATATTCCTTTTTCCACCGCTCAAATGATATACAAACCCGACAAAAAATTAAGCACCATCGCTTTAACTGTGAACGGATTGGAAACAAAAGATGAGAACGATAAATTCAATGATAAATTAAAATCTACCGTTTCGCCTACTATGATGTTCGACCCGAAAGATGAAAAAGCGCTTTGGATTTGGAATTCACAACGCGATTACATTGAAACAATGAAAATTTTTAACGGCATCAGCATTTTTGTAACCATTGTGGGAATTTTAACATTAATTGCGGGAATTGTAGGTGTAAGCAATATTATGCTTGTATCCGTAAAAGAACGCACACGTGAATTTGGAATTCGTAAAGCTATTGGGGCTACACCGGGTTCTATTCTTCGCTCTATAATTGTTGAATCAATACTTATTACAGCTATTTTTGGATATTTGGGAATGATGGCGGGAATCTCTCTTTCTGAAATTGTAAATTTTATTATGGAAAAAGGAGCTGCCGCAGCAGCCAATAGCGACGGACCTCAAATGAGTGTTTTCAAAAATCCAACCGTAGATTTGAAATACGTTTTCTTTGCCACTCTGATTTTAATTATTGCCGGAGTAATTGCGGGTTATATGCCTGCACGCAGAGCGGTGAGAATTAAACCCATAGAAGCAATGCGGGAAGAATAGTTTACAGTTTATAGTTAAAAATATAATTGATGAAGAATTACGATATAAATAATAAAAGTCGAAATAAAAAATCTGTAAAGGATTTTTTAGGGGGATTATCAATCTTTGACTTAGACCGTTGGCAGGAAATTTGGCAAGCTATAACACACAATAAATTTCGTAGTGTTTTAACCGGATTTGGAGTTTTCTGGGGAATGTTTATGCTTGTTGTAATGGTAGGCGCCGGCATTGCACTTCAACGCGGTATGCAGCAAAATATTGAAGGTTTTGCAACTAATTCTTGTTTTGCAAGCGATGGAGTTACTTCTGAACCCTATAAAGGTTTCAAAAAGGGAAGATACTGGAACATTGTAAATGAAGACCTCGATGTATTGAGAAACAAAATTCCTGAAATGCAATATTTATCGCCGGTTTTATTTGGCGGACGTTCCGGGAATGGAAACAATACCGTTCGTGGCGAAAAAAGTGGTTCATTCAATTCAAAAGGTGTTTTGGCAAACTATAACGAAATTGACAGATGTAAATTGATTTACGGCAGATACATAAATGATATTGACAATGAAGGGAAAAGAAAGGTTTGTGTTATTGGCGAGCGTGTTTACGAAGTTTTATTTAATAAAGGAGAAAATCCTGTAGGAAAATACATTAAATTGAATGGTATTTACTTTCAAGTAATAGGAGTTGCACAAAAATTAGCACAAATAAATATTGGAGGAAATACGGAAGAAACTGTTGTACTGCCTCTTTCAACGATGCAGCAAGTGTTTAACCAGGGAAATAAAGTGCATTTTTTGGCTATAACAGCTCAACCGGGAATAAAAGTGAGCGTGGTGGAAAAAAGGGTGCAGGAAGAACTTAAAAAACTCCACAACATCGCTCCAAATGATAAAACGGGAGTTTGGACAATGAACATTGAAGACCAATTTACAATGTTTTTGTATTTAGGAATCGGTATTGCATCACTGATTTGGATTGTGGGATTGGGAACATTAACAGCCGGCGGAATTGGCGTGAGCAATATTATGCTTGTAACCGTAAAAGAACGCACCAAAGAAATAGGTATTAAGCGTGCCTTAGGAGCTACACCACGCAATATTATCACACAAATAATGACCGAAAGCGTAATTCTTACATTGATTGCCGGTGTAAGCGGATTAATGTTTGGAGTTGGGATTTTAACTGTTGTAGGAATTTTACTTAATAACGGCGATGGATTTTTTAAGGATCCGCAAATAAGTTTCAGTGTAGCCATTGCGTCTTTGTTTATTATTATAATTATTGGAGTTTTTGCAGGTTATATGCCGGCACATAAAGCAATGAAAATTAAAGCAATAGAAGCAATTCGTCAAGAAAATTAAAATTCAGAAATTAGAAATAAAAATTAAATACTCATTTGTATGAAAAAAGCATTAAAAATCGTATTGTTATCATTATTAGGTTTATTGGTGTTGTGGACATTTTACTTTTTGTATAAAAAATCCCAGCCAAAAGTAATTAAGTACCAGATTGAAACCGTTCAAACAGGTTCGATTGAGAAAAAGACCGTTGCTACAGGAAAAGTGGAACCTCGCAACGAAGTATTGATTAAACCGCAAATGTCGGGGATTATTTCCGCACTGTACAAACAAGCAGGCGACATGGTGAATGCCGGCGATATTATTGCTAAAATTAAAGTGATACCCGATATGGTGAATTTAAGTTCGGCAGAATCGCGTGTATCGCGCGCAAAAATCGCTTACGATCAATCAAAAGTAAATTACGACCGCGATAAGGGACTTTTTGATAAAAAAGTAATTTCAAAAGAAGAATTTGAAAAAACTACACTTCAGTTTAACAATGATACCGAAGAACTGAAAGCAGCGCAAGATAATTTAAGCTTGGTACGCGAAGGAGTTTCAAAAAGTACAGCTCAGTACAGTAATACACTGGTGCGTTCTACTGTTTCCGGAACCATTCTCGATGTGCCGATTAAAGTGGGAAACTCCGTAATTCAATCCAATAATTTTAACGATGGAACTACGATTGCTTCTGTAGCCAATATGAAAGATATGCTTTTTGTGGGAAAACTCGACGAAACCGAAGTAGGCAGAACAAAAGTGGGAATGCCGATGACATTGACCATTGGAGCATTGCAAGACCATAAAATGCCTGCCACGTTGGAATACATCGCTCCGAAAGGAACCGAAGAAAGCGGCGCCATTATGTTCCAAATGAAAGCCGCCGTGCAAGTTCCTGCAGGTGTAATGGTACGTTCAGGTTACAGTGCGAATGCTGAAATTAAATTTGACGAAGCGTTAAATGTGCTTACCGTACCCGAAAGTTGTGTGGAATTTAATGGCGACAGCGCATTTGTGTATGTATTGAAAAATGCTGAACCGCAAGAATTTGACAAGAAATTTGTGAAAATAGGACTTTCTGATGGAATTAAGATAGAAATAAAAGAAGGATTGAAAAAAGGCGAAAAAATTCGCGGAGCGGTAATTGAAGATAAAAAAGACGGGAAAANGGAAGAAAATAAATAGTTATTAAGCCTCGCTGTTATATATAGTTATTTGTCTAATGGCGTTGTTAACCAAAATAACGGTATAAAATAACACGAAGGAAATAACAGACAAAGTCTAAATAACGTGCGAAGCACAAATAACACAAAGTAAATAACTTGAAATTACAATGAAATCAAAAATATTATTCATATCAATTAGCTTGCTATTGTTTACGTCAGGCGTTTCTGCTCAAAAAGCGTGGACCTTGGAACAATGTATTGACACCGCCTTAGCAAATAACAGAACCATTCGCCAGCAGCAACTTGCCTATAAATCGAAAGAAATTGCTTATAAACAATCGAAAAATGATTTATTGCCTGATTTGAATGCGTCACTCGGACAAAATTTTAACTTTGGTCGGTCTCTTACTTCTAACAACAACTATGTTAATTCTAATTCTCAAAATACTTCTTTTGGTGTGGGTTCTAATTTAACATTATTTGACGGCTTGAAAATGAAGTACAATATTGAAGCTAAAAAAGCAGAATTACTTGCCGCCGGAGCCGATGTTGAAAAAATAGAAAAAGACATTATCCTGAATGTATCGACAGTTTTTCTGCAAGTACTTCAAAACAAAGAATTGCTGAAAAATGCAGAAAATCAATTGCAAATTACAAAAGAAAATATCGAAAGNCGCAAACAACTGATAGATGCAGGAAAACTTGCCGAAGGTGAAATTTATGAACTGCTAGCGCAAGAAGCGAAAGAAGAACTTTCACGTGTGCAGGCGGAAAACAACGTCCAATTATCGCTACTTGACTTAGCACAAGTAATGAATTTAGACAGCTCTCAGAGTATAGATGTGGTCGTGCCTGAAAACCTGCTGTCAAATGAACTCTCGGTACTCTCTGCTAACGAGGTATACATAAGCGCAGTACAAAACCGTCCCGAAATAAAATCAGCGCAATACCGCCTCCAGAGTAGTGAAAAAAATGTGAACATAGCAAAATCGTATTATTTTCCTAAATTAAGTTTAGGCGCAAATTGGGGAACNGGTTACTATAATATGAGTAACATTCAAGATAATCCTTCTTTTGGAAGTCAATTTAAAAATAATATGCAGACAAGTGTGGGATTTAGTCTTTCTATCCCTATTTTTAATAAATTCCAAATTCGTAATCAAATTGAAAGCGCAAAACTGGATGTGGAAAACACAAAAATTGAAATTGATAAAACAAAGTTGGAACTGAAGAAAAATATTGAGCAGGCATATTACAATGCCATTGCCGCTAAAAACCGTTGGGAATCGGCACAAAAATCTGTAAAAGCCAATGAAGAAGCTTACCGGTTTGCATCACAGAAATTTGAAGCGGGAAGAGCAAATCAATACGAATCAAATTTGGCTAAAACAAATCTTGCGCAAGCCATTTCGGAACAAACACAAGCCAAATATGAATATGTTTTTAGATTGAAATTACTGGAATTAATGAAATAGAATAAATGCTTAGAATCAAGAAAAATAGACTTAAAAGCTAATAGTCAGTGGCCAATGGCTAATAGCTGGCAGCCGATAAAAACCAAACCTTTTTATAACAATTTATGAAATTATGAATATCGACAACATTAAATCGCAAATGCGGAAAGGATATTTGGAACATTGCATTCTGCTTATTCTGAAAAACAAATCGGCTTACGCTTCCGATATCATTTCAGAGTTGAAAGGAGTGAAGCTGATTGTAGTAGAAGGCACACTTTATCCTTTACTNACTCGTTTAAAAAANAACGAGTTGCTAAATTATCGCTGGGAGGAATCTCCGCAAGGTCCTCCACGTAAATATTATGAAATTACTCCGAAAGGAGAAAAATTTTTGCAAGAACTGGAAACAGCCTGGGTGGAAATTAATGATATCCTTTATAAAATTAAAGAAAANACATCCAAAACAGAGAGCCAAGAACCATCTGAAAACTAAATAAATTTACCATTATGAAAAAAACATTGACTATCAATCTGAACAAAACGGTATTTCATATAGACGAGGATGCGTATGATTTACTGCAAGCATATTTATCAGATGTAAATGATCATTTTAAAACAGAAACAGAAAAGACAGAAATTCTTTCAGACATTGAAGCGCGTATTGCTGAACTTTTTACGGAACGTCTCGGGAAAACCAAAACCGTGATAACTGTAGAAGACGTAAACGCCATTGTAGAAATAATGGGAAAACCCAGTCAGTTTTCTGANGAAGATGAAGACGAAAAAGAAAACAANACCGCTTCGGAAGAAAAAGTATATTCTGAATCAAAACGCTTTTACCGTGATATGGACAACGGATTATTAAGCGGAGTTTGTGCAGGATTGGCTGCATATTTNGGNTGGGATGTAACATTGGTGCGNATTCTGCTCGTTTTGCTCGTTTTCTTTGGGTTGGGTTCAATTATCCCCATCTATTTAGTGGTTTGGCTTATAACACCCAAAGCGGAAACTACTGCCCAAAAAATGGCTATGCATGGCGAAGTGATAAATATTGAAACCATCAAAAATAAAATGACGGATGCCAAAAGCTACGTAGAAAGTGATAAATTTAAACAATCTGCTACCGACGTAGGAAATAAAACGGCACATTTTTTTCAAACCATATTTAAAGTATTGCTCACTATAGTCAGTGTTTTGTTCACAGTTATAGGAGTTGCAATAGCCGGAGCGTTAATTTTTGCATTAATTGTTTTTCTGTTCCAACCGGAAACAATTACCATGACCAATCCTGAATTTTTCAAAATAATGGAAGGCGCTTCTTCCGAAAAAATCACCTTGCTCATTTTTAGTATTTTATTTATAATTGGTTGTCCTATTTTTGCACTTGTTTATTGGAGTATTCGTGCACGCTCTACCGAAAGAGCCACCTCCAATACACCTTTTTGGGTGGCATTAGTACTTTGGTTTGCCGGAATTTTCATGTTCCTTAGCGTAGGTTCCGAAACATTCAGATTATTTAAAAATAACGTTCAGATATTTGAAAACTGGGATACTTATAATGATGAAACCAATCCTAACTGGACTTCAGAAAATCGAACAACAACTGAACCTTTTTACGCCATTGATGCTTCGGGCGTAATGAATGTGGAACTTACGTACCAAAAAGAGAGAACATTGGAAGTAGCAACAGTAAAAGAATATCTTCCAAAAATAAGAACGGAAGTAAGAGATGGCGTTTTAAAAATTTATTCAAGCGATTTTCTGATAAAACCAAAAGTAAAAATCCACATAGGAATAGATTCACTTACAGCCATTTATTCTCAAGGAGCCACAAAAGTAAAATTTGCAAACGCATTTCCGTCAAAAGCGCTAAAAGTAGTAATGAGTGGCGCCAGCAACGGATATTTTAATCTTTCTGATGCACAAAATATAGATATAAATCTTTCAGGCGCATCAAAATTGGAAATGGAAGGAATTACTCATTCCCTCGATATTGACGCAAGCGGCGCATCCCGTATTGAAACGGAAGATTTAAATGCAAAATATGTGACGGTAGAATTGAGCGGAGTAAGCAAAGCCGATGTAAAAGCTATCGAATCTTTTAATGGTGAAGCCAGCGGTGCAAGCAACATTAATTGCAAAGGAAATCCTAAATCACGTAAAATGGATACCAGCGGAACATCAAATATTAATTTTGAGGATGAATAACTTTTGCTTTCGTTAAACAAAGCTTATCGGTTGGTACCATAATATTAACCTAATTTTATTCATCTTCTATAAATTTAAAGATAAGAATGTAATAAAACAAGATGAATTTCGTCTTTAAAATAAAAACAAACCAATGAAAAAGACAGTATTTATTTTCAGTTTAATGATTTTGGGAATCTTTGGAATTTTTGCCCAAAACAACGAATCGGAATCAAAAAATCGTATTCTAACTGAAAACAGGAAAATAGGAAATTTTGATAAAATTGAAGTTCACGGAAGGTTTGAAGTAAAACTTACACAACAAGAGAACACATCTCTTTCGGTATCGGCGCAAGAAAAATATCTTGAATTTATTGAAACTTATGTAGATAATGGAACTTTAATAATAGGAATGAAAGAACCTGACAAAAATAAAGGTTTTTTTGATAAATTAAAAGAAAAATATTCCGATTATACAAAAGTGCAACGTTTTGAAATAAATGTAGGAGTAAAAAACCTTGAAAGTATTGAAATGAGCGGAGCTTCTTCTCTTTCTACAAAAAATGATTTCAAATTGGAAAAACTTTCAATAGATATATCGGGAGCTTCGAAACTAACCATGGATTGTGATTTGAATAATGCTAAAATAGATGCTTCGGGGGCATCTTCCATACTTATAAACGGAAGTGCAAAGGATGTATCGTTGGATATTTCCGGCGCATCTTCTTTCAAAGGCATACAATTTAAATGTAATAAAGTAATGGCAGATGTTTCCGGAGCTTCATCGGTAAAAGTATATGTCTCTGAGAAATTTATTGGAGATGCTTCAGGCGCAAGCGCTATTCACTGCTACGGGAATCCTGATAAAGTACAGCGTGATGTTTCGGGAGCATCAAAAATTACAATGGAATAAATAGTTGATTTGTCAATTTCTCATAAATTTAACCTACCTTTTCTTGCTGCTNTATGTGATATAAAGCAGCAAGTTTTTTATATCTTCTCCNTCAAAAATTTTCCGGTGTAAGAATTTTCACATTTTATTAATTCCTCAGGAGTTCCTTCAAANACAATNTTNCCGCCTTTATCGCCTCCTTCGGGACCAATGTCAATAATATGATCGGCACATTTTATCACNTCCAAATTGTGNTCGATNATGATAACCGTNTGNCCTTTTTGTATCAGTGCATCAAACGCTTTGAGCAAGGTTTTTATATCGTGAAAATGAAGTCCCGTAGTGGGTTCATCAAAAACAAAAATNGTTGGTTCCGGCTTTTCATTTGCCAAAAACGACGCCAATTTTACACGTTGACTCTCTCCTCCTGAAAGTGTGCTGGATGATTGACCGAGTTTTACATAACCTATTCCTACATCTTGCAATGGTTTCAATCGTTTTACAATTTTCTTTTCAGCGCTTCCGTTTGATGCNGAAAAAAATTCAATTGCCTGATTGATTGTCATATCAAGCACATCAGAAATGCTCGCACCTTTATATTGAACATCCAACACATCTTGTTTGAAACGTTTTCCGTGNCAATGTTCGCATTCAAGCACTAAATCTGCCATAAATTGCATTTCCACAGTAACGGTTCCTTCGCCTTGACACTCTTCGCAACGTCCGCCGGGAGTATTAAATGAAAAATGCCCAGCAGTAAATCCCATTTGTTTTGAAAGTTGCTGGTCCGCAAAAAGTTTACGGATTTCATCGTACGCTTTGATGTAAGTTACAGGATTTGAACGCGATGAACGTCCGATTGGGTTTTGGTCAACAAATTCAATATCGTTTATTAAGTGTGTGCTTCCTTTTATTTCCGAAAATTGTCCTGTTTTTTCCGCAACACCTCCGTACATTTTTTTCAATGCGGCGTAAAAAACATTTTTTACCAAAGATGATTTTCCCGAACCGCTTACACCGGTTATTACCGTCAAAACATTCAAAGGAAATTTTACATTGATATTTTTCAGATTATTTTCTCTGGCTCCAATCACTTCAACGTAATTATTCCATTTCCTTCTGTATTCAGGGANTTCNATTTTTTCTATTCCAAGCAAATAATCAAGAGTAAAACTTTGCCCCCTAAATCCNCCTTGGGGGACTTTTGGGGTTTGTAAANACTTCAAAATACTATCTAAAACATCATCCGTTTTATTGAATACTTCNTCATTTGTAAATCTAATNACTTTAAATCCTTTTTCGTTTAAAANATTGGTTCTTAATNTGTCGTATTCNATTATTTCAGGGTCATTATGATACTTTCCATCTATTTCAACTACTAATTTATCTTCAATATTTACAAAATCAACTATAAAATCACCTATAATATGTTGTCTTCTAAATTTATAATTATCTAATTTTCTACCACTTAATATCTTCCACATTAATTCTTCAGCAGGAGTAGGATTAAGTCGGTGTTCTTTTGATAAATCTTTTAATTTACTATATAAAAGGGGATTAGCGGTTAAGGCTTTTAATCTTAGGCCCCCTAAATCCCCCTTGGGGAACTTTATGTTATTTGACAAAAATTTGTCTTTTTGATTAGAATGTCCTTCAGCATTTTCACCGCCCTGAAAGTCCCCTACGGGGGATTTAGGGGGCAATCCCGCATACACCAAATGTCCTCCCAAACGTCCCGCTTTTGGACCGATATCAATAATATAATCTGCCGCGCACATAATTTCTTCATCGTGTTCCACAACTAAAACCGTGTTTCCTAAATCCCGAAGTTGTTTTAAAACTTTTATCAGAAGATGCGTATCTCGCGAGTGTAANCCAATAGANGGCTCATCCAAAATATAAATAGAACCCACTAAACTGCTGCCAAGCGAAGAAGCAAGATTTATACGTTGACTTTCGCCGCCTGAAAGCGTATTTGACAGCCGGTTCAAGGTCAAATATCCNAAACCAACATCCAACAAATAATTCACTCGATTGCTGATTTCGGTCAGTAGGCGTTTTCCTACGGCAGCGTCATGTTCATCTAACGGAATATTCTCAAGAAATAATTTTAATTCGGTAATTGGAAGCAAAACCAATTCGGTAATCGGTTTTCCATTGATTTTCACATACGTGGCTTCTTTTTTCAGACGTGTTCCTTTNCATTCGGGACAAACAGTTTTTCCACGATAGCGTGCAAGCATCACACGATACTGAATNTTATACTGATTCGATTCCAAATATTGAAAGAAGGCGTTTATCCCTCCAAAATACCGGTTTCCN
The DNA here is from genome assembly GCA_900498215.1 of uncultured Paludibacter sp. Lineage (GTDB taxonomy): Bacteria > Bacteroidota > Bacteroidia > Bacteroidales > Paludibacteraceae > UPXZ01. Next base: position 1,946,464 of record LR026962.1, read on the forward strand.
TTCCAAAGTAATTCTTTCTGTTCTTCGGTTAAATCAATATANGGNGTATGAATAGGAAAACCGGATTTATTGGCATTGTAAATCAATNCCTTTTTCCATTCNCCCATTANTTCTCCNCTCCAGGCAACAACNGCATCTTGATAAACGGAAAGCGTTTTATTNGGAATAACCAAATCTTCATCAATTCCAATNACTTTCCCNAAACCTTCACANACAGGGCAAGCTCCGAGCGGATTGTTGAAACTGAACATATTTTCGTTCGGTTGTTCAAATTTNATTCCGTCGGCTTCAAATTCTTTGGAAAAATAGACGTTTTTNGTTTTTTTATCNGTAATGATTGATAATATNCATTTATCTTTCCCTTCGTAAAAAGCGGTTTCTACTGAATCTGTCAAACGGCTGACGCTTTCTTGNGAATGNTCAACGGTTAATCTGTCAATTACTAAAAAGATATTTTCAGATTTCAGTTTGGCTTTTTCATCCAACAAGTCTTGAATTTGTTTTACCTCATTATTTATAATCACACGGCTAAANCCGGTTTGCAAATATTCTCTCAGNGCATCTTCTACACAACCGTCATGTTTACAAATAATTGGTGCAAGAATCATTATTTTTGTTCCGTCGGGATATTTTAAAGCTCCTTTCACAACATCTTCCACTTGATGTTTTTTTACCAAATCTCCACTAACAGGCGAATAAGTTTTACCAATGCGAGCATAAAGTAATTTTATATATTCATAAATTTCAGTAGAAGTGCCAACAGTAGAACGCGGATTTCTTGTGTTCACCTTTTGTTCAATAGCAATGGCTGGCGGAATTCCTTTGATGTAATCCACTTCCGGTTTTGCCATGCGTCCCAAAAACTGACGCGCGTAAGCCGAAAGACTTTCCACATATCGGCGTTGACCTTCGGCATAAATGGTATCGAACGCCAAAGAAGATTTTCCGGAACCGGAAAGTCCCGTTACCACTACCAATTTATTACGCGGAATTTCTACGTCAATGTTTTTTAGATTATGAATCCTCGCTCCTTTTACTATGATATTTCCTTGTTTCGACATACATCAAGCCATTTTATATTGAAAAAAATGCAATCTGCAAAGATACGGAAAATTTAGGAGTTGAAAATTAAACGGTAGTGGATAAAATCTTAAATCATTTTAAAGAAACCGCAACATTAACGAGTTGTCTATATCTTCTTTTTTTACTACTTTTGCACTCTCAAAAAATGTTTTTCCATTGTAAATGAATAGAATACGAAATTTTTGCATTATAGCGCATATCGACCACGGTAAAAGTACGCTTGCCGACCGCTTATTGGAATTTACACAAACGGTTTCAGGCAAAGATATGCAGGCGCAGGTGCTGGACGATATGGATTTGGAACGCGAACGCGGAATTACCATTAAAAGCCACGCCATTCAGATGAACTTTCGTTACCAAAACGAAGATTATACGCTGAATTTAATCGATACTCCGGGACACGTCGATTTTTCGTATGAAGTTTCACGTTCTATCGCCGCTTGCGAAGGCGCTTTATTGATTATTGACGCCACGCAGGGAATTCAGGCGCAAACCATTTCCAACTTGTATATGGCGGTGGAACACGATTTGGAAATTATTCCCGTGATGAATAAAATGGATATGGACAGCGCGATGCCCGAAGAAGTGGAAGATCAAATTGTGGAACTGCTGGGTTGTAAACGCGAAGAAATTATCCGCGCCAGCGGAAAAACCGGAATGGGAATTGATGAAATTCTTTCAGCTATTGTTGAGCGAATTCCGGCTCCCAAAGGCGACCCGGAAGCGCCGCTGCAATGTTTGATTTTCGATTCGGTATTCAATCCTTTTCGTGGAATTATCGCCTATTTTAAAATACTAAACGGCACTATCAGAAAAAATGATTTGGTAAAATTTGTCGCTACCGGAAAGGAATACGATGCCGATGAAATTGGAATTTTGAAACTGGATATGGTTCCAAAGGACGAATTGGGCGCAGGAAATGTAGGTTACATTATATCAGGAATAAAAACATCCAAAGAAGTAAAAGTCGGGGACACCATTACGCACGTAAAACGTNCGTGCGACAAAGCNATTGCGGGTTTTGAAGANGTAAAGCCGATGGTTTTTGCCGGAGTTTACCCNATAGAAACCGAAGATTTTGAAGATTTGCGTTCNTCGCTTGAAAAACTGCAATTAAANGANGCTTCGCTGACNTTTGAGCCGGAAAGTTCCGCTGCGCTTGGTTTTGGTTTCCGTTGCGGATTTTTAGGAATGCTCCACATGGAAATCATTCAGGAGCGTTTGGACAGGGAATTTGATATGAACGTAATCACAACCGTTCCCAACGTTTCATACAAAGTTCACACAAAAAAAGGAGAATTGCTCGAAGTGCACAATCCTGCAGGTTTACCCGATATTTTAGCTATTGACAGTATTGAAGAACCATATATCAGAGCATCTGTTATAACACGTTCCGAATTTATCGGACCGATTATGACGCTTTGTCTCGGCAAGCGCGGCGAATTAATCAAACAAGAATACGTTTCGGGAAACCGTATGGAATTGATTTANGATTTACCGTTGGGCGAAATTGTGTTTGATTTTTATGATAAACTGAAAAGTATTTCCAAAGGTTACGCTTCGTTCGATTATCATATGAACGGTTATCGTCCTTCAAAATTGATAAAATTGGATATTCTTCTTAACGGAGAATCGGTAGATGCTCTTTCATCGTTAATTCATGTTGATAATGCCGTTTCACTTGGGCGCCGTATGTGCGAAAAATTAAAAGAATTAATTCCGCGCCAGCAATTTGACATTGCCGTACAAGCTGCAATCGGGGCAAAAATCATTGCCCGCGAAACAATTAAAGCGGTACGCAAGGATGTAACAGCCAAATGTTACGGCGGTGATATTTCACGTAAACGTAAGCTGCTTGAAAAACAGAAAAAAGGAAAAAAACGGATGAAGCAGATTGGTTCTGTGGAAGTTCCCCAAAAAGCGTTTTTAGCTGTGTTGAAGCTGGATTAATCGAATTATTTGTACGTATTTTCGTTCTTGATTTTTCATTGCTCTAAATCGGTAATTTAATCTAAAACAATAAAGCAATAAGATTGTTATTACATTCGATAATCTTGTTGAAAACCTTTCTAAAATATTTTTTCTTATGATTGCTCTTTTAATTATTATTTTCGTTGTAGGTTATGCCGCTATAGCATTAGAGCATAACATCAGGATAAACAAAACAGCCTCTGCTCTTATCACCGGAGTACTAATGTGGACGGTTTATATTGTTTCACAAGCAGACAAGCACCTTGTCAATGAGGAATTATTAACTCATTTGGGTGATATTTCCAGCATTTTGTTTTTCTTAATGGGAGCAATGACCATTGTGGAGTTGATAGACAGTTACAACGGATTTGAAGTGATTACCGAAAAAATTTCACAAACCAACAAAAAATCATTACTTTGGATTGTAGGAATGCTCACTTTTTTCCTTTCTGCCGTATTGGATAACTTAACGACAACAATCGTTATGGTTTCATTGCTCAGAAAATTAATCAAAGATCACGACACAAGATTATTTTATGTGGGAATTGTAGTAGTGGCGGCAAATGCNTCCATTACAATGAAAGGACACGTGGAACGTCCTTTTCTTGCTACTGAAAGTTATCAAACATTAACTCGACGTCAACAAACCTTTATTTTGATACTGGGAATTTTGATGTTAATTAATGTACCGGTATTTAAGACTCTTACTCATCTTCCTCCGTTTGTAGGAATGATGCTGGGAGTGAGCATAATGTGGATTGTTTTAGAAATTATGCATCGTCGCCACGAAAATCAATCGGATATAGACCAACCGCTTGGAAGAACTATGCTTGAAGTGCTTGGAAGAATCGATTTAGCAAGTATATTGTTCTTCTTGGGAATTTTGTTGGCTGTGGCTACATTAGAAGCATCGGGCGTTTTGCATACTATGTCTGCATTTTTAAGTGAAAAAATCGGCAATTTAAGTTCAATTGTGATGTCCATCGGTATCATTTCCTCGGTTGTAGATAACGTACCTTTGGTAGCCGCAACGATGGGAATGTATGATTTAGCTCAATACCCCGGAGATAGTTATTTATGGGAATTTTTAGCTTATTGTGCAGGAACGGGAGGTAGTATTTTAATTATCGGCTCAGCTGCAGGAGTTGCCGCTATGGGAATGGAAAAAATTAATTTCTTCTGGTATATGAAAAAAATTTCCTGGTTAGCATTAATTGGTTATTTTGCCGGAGCGCTTTTCTATATTTTAGAATTCTATTTCTCAAACGGAATTTTCTTTCAATAAAATGAAATATCTGTTATGAAACAAGCCCGATAAGATTGAAAGATTTCATTTCTCTTATCGGGATTTTTAATAAACCTAATGAATAGCGAAAAACAAGTAATAGAAAATAAATTAGCACATCTTCCTATCAGAAAGTTATTGTGGGAATATTCGCTGCCTGCTATTGTGGGAACAATGGTTTCATCGCTTTATAATGTGATAGACCGCATTTTTATTGGTCAAGGTGTGGGAACATTGGCTATTTCGGGATTAGCGCTAACCTTCCCGTTTATGAATTTTTTAATTGCCTTTGGAATGTTGGTAGGAGCCGGCGCTGCTACACGTGTTTCTATCAGCTTAGGAGAAAACGACCACGAAAAAGCCAATAAAATTTTAGCAAATGCAACTATACTTTTATTTCTATTAATGACACTTGTAATCATCATTGCGCGTGTTTTTATGACCGACATTTTGATGCTTTTAGGCGGCAGCGAAAAAACCATCGCGTATGCGGAAGATTTTATGAGTATTATCATTCCTGCTATGTTGATAGGAACATTTAATTATAGTCTCAATAACATTATGCGTGCTTCGGGTTATCCTAAAAAAGCAATGCTGACGATGTTTATCAGCGCAGGTACCAATGTAATTTTGGCTCCTTTGTTTATTTTCGGATTTAAATGGGGAATAAAAGGGGCTGCTTTGGCTACAAGTATTGCTATGACAGTAAGCTGCGTATGGGTTATATTGCATTTTTTAAAGAAAAATTCGGTAATTCGATTCAAAAAAGAATATTTTAAACTGGATAAAGAAATTGTCAAATCCATTCTCGACATTGGTATGTCTCCTTTCAGTATGCAAATAGCGATGAGCGGTGTTATTCTTATTATTAACAGGTCGTTAATAAAATATGGAGGAGATTTAGCCGTAGGCGCTTATGGTATTTTTGTAAGCGTAACCATGCTTATTGTGATGTTTATTATTGGTTTAAATCAAGGAGCTCAACCTATTCTTGGGTTTAACTTTGGAGCGAGAAATTACGAAAGAATGTTTCATGCTTTAAAAACTACAGCAATTGTAGCTACCGTTATTTCTACTTTTGGCTTTTTTATCGGCGTATTTTTCCCAACGGCAATTATAAGCGTGTTTACCCCTGACAAAGAATTACAAAACATTGCTGCAAACGGTTTGCGAATAACGGTTTTGATGTTTCCTTTGATTGGTTCGCAAATTGTATTTACCAACTTTTTTCAATCCATCGGGAAAGCTAAAATATCTATGTTTTTGAGTTTAACAAGGCAAGTATTGTTTCTTATTCCATGCTTGTTTCTACTTCCGCCATTTTTAGGATTAAACGGAGTTTGGTTTTCTATGCCTGCCTCCGATGCTCTTTCAACCATTGTTACCACTACTACGCTGATACTTTTCATACGGAAATTCAAAACACACAATTCGTAAATATTCGCCGATTAAAAATATCAAAAATCAAATTATCATTAAATCCCAATTTTTGAGTAACTTTGTCGTTATAAAATCAAATGTGTTTGTATGTTTAAAATCAAAAAACTCGATATTTACATCCTGAAATCGTTTCTCACGTATTTTTTCATGACATTTTTTATTGTTATGCTTATTCTTTTGATGCAGTTTACGTGGAAACATTTAAATGAATTAATAGGAAAGGGTGTAGCTTGGAGTGTGATAGGCGAATTTTTTGTATATGCGTCACTTACATTAGTTCCTATGGCTCTTCCTTTGGCTATTCTACTTGCAGCATTAATGTCATTCGGGAATTTTGGTGAAAATTTTGAGCTTACCGCAATGAAATCGGCAGGAGTTTCACTTTTTCGAATTATGCGCGGATTGATTGTTTTTATTTCTTTTATTTGCGTAGCAGCTTTCTTTTTTTCCAATAATGTTTTACCCATTTCACAAACAAAACTGTGGGCACTTGTATTTTCACTGAGGCAAAAATCTCCGGAATTTGATATCCCCGTTGGAGAATTTTATTCCGGAATTAACGGTGTAAACCTTTACGTACGAGAAAAAGACCCCAATAAAAAACTGCTGAAAAATTTGATGATTTATGATTTTTCCAATGGATTTGACAACGCCACCGTTATGGTTGCCGATTCCGGAAGAGTACAATTTACCGCCGATAATAAATATTTGAAACTTACTTTGTACAATGGTGAAAGTTTTGAAAACTTAAGACAGCAGAATTTTTCAAACAGAGCCAACAGTGTTCCTTACCGCCGGGAAACTTTCAAACTAAAAGAGATGTTGATTGATTTTGATACGGAATTTAACCGCTACGATGAATCTGTTTTGAAAGACCAACACGTAAGTAAAAACGTGCTACAGCTTACACAAACCATCGATTCCGTATCCAAAGTAGTAAAATCACGCGGAAACGAACAAGCCAAAGAAATAATAAACACTCAATATCTGGGAGGAAGAAATTCAATAGGAAACATAACTCTTGCAAAAACAAATAATAATAAAAAAACAAAAGACCCTGATTCTCTTTTCCTTTCGTTAGACCAGGCAAAAATGCGCGACGCAGTAATAACGGCTCGTCAAAACGCACAAATAATGAAAGATAAAATCGAATACAACAAACTAATGCTCGATGAACCCACTATTTATATGCGTCGGCATCAAGTTGAATGGCATCGTAAATTCACACTTTCCTTTGCATGTTTGATATTCTTTTTTATCGGAGCGCCGCTGGGAGCAATTATCCGCAAAGGTGGACTTGGAATGCCTGTGGTTACTTCTGTTTTAATGTTTATTGTATATTACATTATTGACACCACCGGATGGAAAATGGCACGCGAAGGATTCTGGCAAGCATATCAGGGAATGTGGTTAAGTTCAGCAGTATTATTGCCGTTCGGATTATTTTTAACATACAAAGCTGTAACAGACGCTAGTTTATTCCGTGTAGAACAATATGAAAAAATATTTGACAAAATGAAGTTATTTTTCAAAAACCTGTGTAAGGGAAAAATTGACTTTACTTTATTTAAGATTTAGAAAAAACAACCCATAAATAAGATGAAAACAAAACTAAATACAATTGAAGAAGCTATAGAAGACATTAAAGCCGGTAAATTTGTTATAGTTGTGGATGATGAAGACCGTGAAAATGAAGGTGATTTCATTTGTGCTGCTGAAAAAATCACTCCCGAGATGGTAAATTTTATGCTGAAAGAAGGAAGAGGAATTCTCTGCGCTCCTATTGCGGAAGAACGTTGTGATGAGTTAGAACTTGATATGCAAGTTACAAACAACACCTCCATTTTTACCACTCCTTTTACAGTTAGCATCGATAAATTGGAAGGATGTACCACAGGAGTTTCAGCAGCAGACAGAGCTGCAACATTCCAAGCTATTTGCGATCCTGCTTCGAAACCTGAAACTTTTGGGCGTCCCGGACATATTTTCCCTTTGCGTGCGCGCTCCAAAGGAGTTCTTCGCCGTGCCGGACATACCGAAGCTGCCGTTGATTTAGCACGTTTGGCAGGGCTTTTTCCTGTAGGCGCACTAATTGAAATTCTGAATGAGGACGGAACTATGGCGCGTTTACCGCAACTTTTTGAAATTGCCAAAAAATTCAACCTGAAAATTATTTCCATTGAAGATTTAATAGCTTACCGACTGCAAAAAGAATCACTCATAGAAAAAGGCGAAATGGTAGATATGCCGACTTCTTACGGACATTTTAAACTCATTCCTTTTCGTCAAATTTCTACCGGACAAGAACACATTGCGCTTATAAAAGGTGAATGGAAAAAAGATGAACCTGTTTTAGTACGTGTGCATTCCTCTTGTATTACCGGCGATATTTTTGGTTCAATGAGATGTGAATGCGGCGAACAACTTCACAAAGCTATGGAAATGATTGAAAAAGAAGGCAAAGGAGTCGTGGTATATATAAATCAGGAAGGACGCGGTATAGGTCTAATGAATAAAATAAAAGCGTACAAATTGCAGGAAGAAGGTATGGATACGGTAGATGCCAATATTCATCTCGGATTTAATCCCGATGAGCGTGATTATGGCGTGGGCGCACAAATTTTACGTGCGGTTGGCGTATGTAAAATCCGGTTAATGACAAATAATCCGAAAAAACGCATAGGATTGGAAGCGTACGGACTTTCCATTGTGGAAAATATTCCTCTCGAGGTGCAACCAAACAAATACAATGCTTTCTATATGAAAACAAAAAAAGTACGCATGGGGCATGACCTGAAATACGTTGGGAAATAATTTTTCTGATAATTTGTAACATCAAACAAAAAATAAAACTACAAAAGGCGAACGGTAAACTATAAACTTAATATGAAGACAGCATTTATTACAGGAGCGACATCCGGTTTTGGACGAGCCATTGCAATTAAATTGGCAAAACTCGGGTACAGAATTATTGTTACCGGGCGAAGAAAAAATTTACTGGATACGCTTGCAACTGAAATTCAAGAAAAATATACAAATGAAATCATTGCATTGAATTTTGATGTGCGTAACAATCAGCAATGTATCGAAGCTGTAAATTCACTGCCGGAAGAATATAAAAAAATAGATATTTTAATAAACAATGCAGGATTAGCGGCAGGAGCTGTACCTTTTGAAGAAAGTTTACTCGAAGATTTTGACCGCATGATTGATACCAACGTAAAAGGACTGCTTTACATTACAAAACTGATTGTGCCGTTAATGATAGAACAAAAATCAGGACTTATCATTAATATCTCATCCATTGCCGGTATTGAAGTTTATCCTAACGGACATGTTTACTGTGCGTCAAAACACGCGGTAAATGCCATAACAAAAGGACTCCGCATCGATTTAGTAAAACACGGAATTCGCGTAAGCTCCATTTCTCCCGGAATGGCTGAAACAGAATTTTCCATTGTACGCTACCACGGCGATGAGGAAAAAGCCAAAGGAGTGTACACCGGACTTACTCCATTAAATGCAGATGATATTGCCGACGCGGTAGAATTTATTGTAACCCGCCCAGCACACGTAGAAATATGCGATATTCAAATCAATCCTTCACAGCAAGCAAACACATATATTGCACATCGTATGCAATAAAAAATTGACATATTCCTGTTCCTTACCACACATCAAAAATTTTAACAATTAATAAGATTTTTGGCTTTTTATGCCGAAAAACCTATTTTATTTAAAAAAATGTCTTATTTTTGTCTTCCTTAAATAATGCTTGGAATTTTAAGGTGGTAAATATTGCTGCCGATTTTAAAAAAACAACTGTATATGAACTCACTTGACACAAACAAGGAACTTAACGATTTGCAAAAAGAACAAAACTTGCAAGAAGAAATTACCTCTACTTCCCCCGAAAACACTCAACCCTCAGAAAATACTGAAGGAGCTGAAACACATCATAACTTAACCAAGCAAGAACTTTATGACCAATTAAAAACACTTGTTCAACAAGATGTAGAACAAGTAAAAGACGAAGTAGAACATATAAAACAGTTATTTTATAAAAAAAATAAAGCAGAAATTGCCGAACAACGCGCTGCTTACATTGAAAAAGGCGGTGATGAACTCAGTTTCATTCCTGAAACTCCCGAGCTTGAAACCGAATTCAAAGAACTTCTTACCCAATATCGTAATAAAAAAGCAGAAGTTACAGCTCATCAAGAAAAAGAAAAAGAAAATAATCTTCTGAAAAAAAATCATATCATTGAGCAAATGAAACAATTGGTAGAAAGTAACGACGACGTTTCTGCCAATATCTCTACATTCCGCCAATTACAACAAGAGTGGAAAAATACCGGAGCTGTTCCTGCAAATGCATCCACAGAACTTTGGAAGCAATATAATTTAAATCAGGAAAAATTCTGGGATTTAATTAAAATAAACAACGAACTTCGTGAATATGATTTCAAAAAAAATCTCGAAGCAAAAAATAAACTCATCGAACAAGCTGAAGCGTTAGAAAACGAAGAAGATGTTAAGACCGCTTTTCGCCAGTTACAAAAACTTCACGAAGAATGGCACGAATTAGGACCTGTTGCACGCGAGTTACGTGAAGATACGTGGAATAGATTTAAAGCCGCTTCTACCGTTATAAACAAAAAACATCAGTCTCATTTCGATGAAATTCGTAAAAACGAAGAAGAAAATTTACAAGCAAAAGTAACTCTTTGTGAGAAAATTGAAGCCATTGATATTTCTAAACTCGTTTCATATAAAGACTGGGACGACGCTACCAAAAACATTCTTGAATTACAAGAAGAATGGAGAACTATAGGATTTGCTCCACGAAAAGCAAATCAAAAAATATTTGACCGCTACCGTAAAGCTTGTGATGCTTTTTTTACAGCTAAAGCTAATTTCTATAAAGAAGTAAAATCTAATTTAAACCACAACTTAGAACTCAAAAAAGCGCTTTGCGAAAAAGCGGAAGCATTGAAAGACAGCACCGACTGGAAAGAAACGTCAGAAATACTGGTAGAATTACAAAAGGAATGGAAAACAATAGGCGCAGTACCTAAAAAACACTCCGATGATGTATGGAAACGTTTTATTGGCGCTTGCGATTACTTTTTTGAACAAAAAAACAAAGCTGTTGGCGGACAAAAAAGCATTGAACAAGAAAATCTTGCTAAAAAGAAAGAGCTGATAGAAAAAATAAAAGCGTTTGAAAAAACAGACAATTCTACAGATTCTTTGGCTGCTTTACGCGCTTTAGCTGCCGAGTGGAACAATATAGGACATGTTCCTTTCAAAGAAAAAGATAAAATTTACAAAGAATACCGCAAAGCGTTGGACGCCAAATTTGATTCGCTCAANATCGATTCNTCACAACGTCGATTGGAATCGTTCCGAAATAACTTAAAAGATATGAGTGGAAAAGGCGAAAACAAACTTTATCGTGAACGAGAAAAAATGGTTCGAGCTTATGAACATCTAAAATCAGAAATAGCCACTTACGAAAATAACATCGGCTTTTTAAGCATTTCATCAAAAAAAGGAGGCGGGATGCTGAAAGAAATGGAACATAAAATAGAAACACTTAAAAACGAATGCAAACTGCTCGAACAAAAAATTGCAATGATTGACGAAAATATTTAAATCAAAAACCATACAAATGAAAATCTCCAAACATTTATTTGCTTGGAGATTTTTTATTAAATATAATACTTTAATGAAGTAGATTACCTATATTGGAAGTGAATAATTTCACTGCTATAGCTAAAAGAATAATGCCAAAAAACTTACGCATAATGTAAATACCGCCTTTGCCTATTATTTTTTCAATTTTAGTAGTAGAAACAAGGACGATGTAAACAAAAATAACATTCAGGATAACGGCAATAATGATATTTTCNACAGAATACTCTGCACGCAGTGAAAGNAGNGTTGTAAATGAAGCGGGACCTGCAACTAGAGGAAAAGCAATGGGAACAATAGAAGCGCCTCCTTCNGGTCCTAAATTACGGAAAATTTCCACATCAAGCACCATTTCCAAAGCAAAAACAAAAATAATAAGCGAGCCCGCAACGGCAAACGAAGCAAAATCCACATTAAATAACTTTAAAATTCCCTCACCTGCAAACAAGAAAAGAATTAAAATAGCTAAAGAGATTACACTTACGCTCAAAGGTTTTATCTTTTCTCCTTTTGCTCTTATATTTAAAATAATAGGAATAGCGCCCAAGATATCAATGATGGCAAAAAGCACAATAAACGCGCTCGTAATTTGAATAATATTGAAATGCATAATTTCAGAAGTTAGGAAGTTGAGAAGTTCAGAAGTTGAAAAATGCGNTTTTTCTTATCTNCTTGATTTCTTATCTTCAAATTATCGGTAAAATTACAATAAATTTAAGTTTTTCAANGTTTCTNCGTTTACTTTTTTTCGTTCTTTATCAAAAAACCAACCCCATTTATTGAANTATTTTATCAAATTCCAGATGTGAATAAATAAAAGCTTGTTGTTTTTATAAGATGCCTGCGTATGATGATGAACAACGCTTACATTAGGATAAAAAATGGTTTTGTATTTTCGGTGTATTCTGCGGGTTAAATCAATATCTTCAGGGTACATAAAAAAACGTTCGTCGAATAACCCCACATCTTCCAATGCTTGCGTGCGCAACAACATAAAACAACCGGAAAGATAAGGAATTTCCATCATTTTATTGTAACCGCTTTTTCTCAGTTCAAATTGTTCATTGGATTTCTTTGTNCATTTTTGAGGAAGAAAACGCCTTAAAAACAAATCNGAAGGTTTNGGAAGAAGTTTGCAGAGGTATTGAATTTCACCGTTTGGATAAGTCACTTTTGGCATTAAATGTCCAATATCTTTATTTTGCTGCAGAAAATCAATTAACTCATCCAAAACCTTACTCCCAAATTCAATGTCTGGATTTACTACTAAATGATACGGAATTCTTTGTTCAATTGTTTTACGAATTGCGATATTATGCGCCNCACCGTAACCTAAATTTTTGTTGTTAAAAATATATTTTGCAGGGAGTAGTTTAAAATTATTATTCTCATTAGGNGAATTGTCNATCAAAAACACATCGTTTACGAGTTTTGATTGCCGAAGAGTTTTCANAAGCAACTCAATTTCAGCAAAAGAAGAATTGTATAAAACGATGGAGNNGTTAAGCATTAGAAGATTAATTTTATACTCTTGTATGATTATTTCAAAACTTTCTAATTATCCATCTTTTTAGTGTTTCAAAAAACAGTATCATTCTATATTTAAACATAAAAAAAGGAGCTTTTGTACTTTTAGACCCTGCACTTGAAGTATTTGTTTTGTGTCTCCTATATAAAATAAGCGGTTCTTCAATATAAATAACATTGAATTTTAACTCACAAAGCAATCCTATCCAAGTATCATGCTGTACATATTTTGTCAACGGAAATGGAAGTACATATTCTTTAATTTTTTTTGTAAAAGCGCTAGTACATCCTGCGTATATACTTTTATACAAATTTTGGAAATATCCTTTTTTATATGCTCTCCACGAACTAATCCTGCTTATAATTTCAAGTTTTTCATTTGTTATATATCCATCAGAAATAACAAAATTATCATTTACTAGGTGTGGAAGCATTATTTCAACTTTATTTGGGAGCCATATATCATCTTGATCTGAAAAAAATATATAATCTCCTGAAGTATGCTTTAATGCGTTTTCAAAATTATGTGTATATCCATGTATTTTATTATTTTCATATAACTTTATCCGCTGATCATCAAATTCACGAATTATTTCTAACGTTTTATCAGTAGAACCATCATCTGAAACAATTAATTCATCATCTTCTCCAAGTTGAATTAAAATCGAGTCTATCTGCTCTTTAATATATTTTTCTCCGTTAAATGAAGCAAGACACACTGATATCATCTTTATATTTTATTAAGTGATTACAAATATAATTATAGTCCTCAAAAATGTAGAAGAACGGGATTATTTATAATAATTTAGTTTGAGTATTTTTTGTTTTCTTTCTTATAATAATATGAAACAATTCTTTTTGGCATGAATAAATAAAGTCTGGTNGCAATTATTGAAGGAATATCTACATAAAAATATTTCCAAGAAAAATTTTTAATTCTTGCCTTGTAATTGTAAGAAAAATGTTCTATATTTCTTTTTTTTGCCAAATCACCTGATATNCTAAAGTATANCAAGTCATCCTTAAGATTAGTAATTTTAAATCCATTATTCCTAAGTCGAAACCAAAATTCTGTATCTTCNGCCTTTTTAAATGACTCATCATAAAACAAGTGACTTTCTAANACNACTCTTCTGAACATTACCGTCGGATGAGCTACAGGACTACGAAGAATAGAACTGAGTTGTAATGATAGTCTATTACTCGNATATTTTCTGTGGGAAATAATATNTCCTAACTCGTTTATGATACCCATATTACCACCTAATACATCAATGTTTTTATATGATTTTAGATAGTCCACTTGCTTTTCCAATCTATCTTTCACAGAAATATCNTCAGCATCCATCCTGGCTATATATTGACCNTTGGCAACTTTTAATCCTTCATTTAATGAATGTACAAAGCCCATCCTCTTTTCTCCTCTAATAATGATAACTCTATTATCATATTTGTAAGAATTTATGGCTTCAATAGTATCTGAGTTAGTACTATCGTCTATAATTATAAATTCAAAATTTTTATACGTTTGGTTTAATATACTTTCAATAGCTTGTTGAATATAATTAACAGGTTCATTGAAAGTTGCCATTACAACCGATATTAAAGGATTTTCCATTTCTTAAATACTTTTTTCACATAAAATACTCATCATGCAATGATCTAATACCAAATGTAAATCTTCTGTAATCTGCATATCATCAATAGGTATATGAACATTATGTTTGCAAATTTTTTTCACTTTTCCTCCGGAATATCCGGTTAATCCAATAGTAAAAGCTCCTATACTATTAGCATATTCTAATGCCTTAACAACATTCATTGAGTTCCCGGAACCGGAAACGCCAATCACTAAATCTCCTTTTTGCAAAAAATTCTTCAAAGGTCCTATAAATATTTCCTCATAACCCAAATCGTTTGCATAAGCCATCATTGTAGGAATATTATCATTTAAGCATATAAATTTAAACATTTTTTCTTGTCCGAAAGAAATCCCCTTATTAAAATCGCAACAAAAATGCGATGCTGTAGAAGCAGAACCACCATTCCCCATTATAAAAATGTTTTTATCTTCATCCTTTGCTTTTACTAGAATTTTCATCAATTGACTTATGTCTTTTTTAGAAACAAGATCTAAGGTTTGTTTTAGACGATTGAAATATTCATTTATTTTATCTGTATAATCCATAAAAAGAGAATTAATATTAAAGATTATCGTGCATATATATAATTTTTGACCCTCCCGAATCGAAAGTAAACTTCATTTCATTAAAATCTTGCATTGATTCTCTGAACAAATCTTGTTTTTCTTCCTGACAATAAAACAAAATAAACCCGGCACCTCCAGCACCAAGCAACTTTCCTCCCAAAGCTCCTGATTTTATGCCTTTTTTATATATATCATCAATATATCCATTCGAGATTCCTTTTGTTAAGCTTTTTTTCATCATCCATTGTTCATGTAAATATCTTCCAAAATCATCAATATCATTTTTTTCGAGTGCCGATCTTAATTGAAACGCTTGTTGTACCATCTGTTTTTGAACATTGAATTCTGACGATCCATTAATTATCTGTTGCTGTTCTTTCAATATGTCATTTGCTGAATGATTTCCTCCAATGTATATCATTACTAAATTATCCTGCAGTTCTTTTTTCTTATCCGGCTGCATAATAATTTTCTCAACATTTACAGTTTCGTCTCCATAAAATGTAATAAAATTCATTCCTCCAAAAGCTGCGGCATATTGATCTTGCTTGCCAATCGGGCTGCCTACTTTATCTATTTCTACCTCGCACGCTAATTCTGCAAGTTTTTCACAGCTGATAGCTTTATTTAAATAAGCTTTGACCACATTTATTAATCCGACAGTGAAAGAACTACTCGAACCTAAACCAGTCCCGGCGGGGACATCTGCTATTGAATTTAAATCAACTCCCTTTAAATTATAATGTGAGAGGACTTCTCTGAATATCGGATGTTTTATGTCTTCAATTGAATCAACTAATTCTGTTTTAGAATATTTCAATTGTATTTTATTTTTATCGAAAAAAGGATGTATGGCAATATACATATATTTGTCAATAGTCGTACTTACAACGGCACCTAATTCTCTGCGATAAAATGACGGTAAATCAGATCCGCCACCAGCAAATGAAATACGAAAAGGAGTTCTTGATATAATCATATAATTAAATAAGTGTTTTTAAAACATCCAACAGTGCATAGGGTTTATTTTGTTCAATCATTACAGATGTTTTAACTCCTGCATTTTCTCCAGCTTGCACATCAATTTTCCGGTCTCCAATCATAATTGATTTGGAGATATTTATATTCCAATCTTTAGCCGCATCCAACAACATACCTGGTGACGGTTTTCTGCAATTGCATTTTATTTTATACTCCTTTCTTTCTTCAGGATATCCTGCGTCAGGATGATGCGGACAGAAATAAATTGCATTTAAATAAGCATGTTTTTCTCCCAATAATGTTTCAAGTTTTGCGTGTATATGCGATAATTCTTCAAAAGTACACAAATTCCTTGCTATTACGGGTTGATTTGTCACAACAATAGCTAAATAACCTTTTTCATTGATATATTTTATTGCTTCTCCGGCACCTTCTATTAGTTCTAATTTATCAGCAGAATGCAACAAATCTATTTCTCTGGAAATCACACCATCTCTATCTAAAAATATTGCAGGGCGAGGATTTCTCCAATTCAATTTTGCAACTTTACCGGATAAAACATCATCACAAACTTTGTAGTATCTATCAGGAGTTCCCATATCCTTGATATACTCGGGAGATACATATCCATAAATATTCATCCCCTGATTTATGCATTTGGGTAAAACGTCTTTTTCAATATGAGATTTTACTCCTTTTTCAATATTTGGTAGAACTTTCGGCGAAAATATAAAAAGAGCTGCGTTCACTAAATTTCTACTTATAAATCCTTTCGGACGTGGTTTGTTGTAGAGTTTTAAAACATTACCATTTTCATCTATTTCGACAATATCAGAATCGTAAGGGTGATCATTGGGATGAATAAGTAAAGTTGCGTCAGCTTTTTTTAATCGATGATAATTTAACATCCTTTCCAAATCAATATCCATAACAGTATCACCATAAAATACAAAGAAATCTTCTTCAAGATATTGCGTGAGATATGCCAAAGCTCCTGCGGTTCCTAATGCTTGTATTTCTTTAAAATATATAATTTTTATATCCCATTTTGAACCGTCACCAAAATAATTCTCAATTTGTTCCCCCAGATGTCCTATAATAAAAATAAACTCAGTAAATCCATAGCGTTTAGCAAGTTCCACTTGATATTCAACAACAGGCTTTCCCTTTATAGGAATCATCGCTTTTGGAATTTCATCGGCAACAGATGATATTCTTGTTCCTTTTCCACCTGCAATTATCACAATCTTCATTTTCCTAAAGCTTTTTGAATGGCGATACGAACTGAATCGTTAGAATTTATTTTGGCTTCCCATCCTAATTTATTTATCTTACTCAAATCATACTTGAATTCTGGCACGTCCCCTATCCATCCTCTATCTCCTCCGGTATATCTGATAGATGCATTCAATTCCATTTCTTCTATGACCATTTGGGCAATTTCTTTTACCTTAGTTCTCGAATAGGAACCTAAATTATATACATTAAATCGATCGTGGGAATTATTGCAAACAAAAAGAATTCCTTCCACTAAATCTTTAACATACAAATACGGTTTATTTTGTTCTCCATTTCCTAAAACCTCGAGTTCTGTTGGGTTAGTATTTAATTTTTTTATGAAATCATAAATAACTCCGTGCGTAAAACGTTCTCCTACCACATTTGGAAAGCGCGTTATCCAAGTTTGAATATTATAAGTGGAACTAAATGCACTGATAAACGCTTCACTTGCTAATTTCCCTGCTCCGTAATTTGATACAGGTTGTAAAGGACCGTAATTTTCATAAAGTTCGTCGGTGGTTTCTCCATAAATTGCAGAAGTGGANGCAAAAAATAGTTTCTTGACATTAAATTCTTTCATACATTGCAAAACATTAAATGTGGTATTGAATGTAAGATTGTAATCAATTTCAGGGTCAGCACCTCCTTTTTGAATATCGGAATTTGCAGCCATGTGAAAAACCATATCGAAAGAATGTTCTTCAAATATCTCTTTTAGCTTTTCAGTATTTAAAATATCTTCATTGATAAAAAGAAAGTTTTTTAATCCGATAAGGTGATTTATATTTTCGAGTTTACCAAGAATAAGGTTATCAATCACTACAACATTATGATTTTCACTAATTAAGGCATCACATAAATGAGATCCGATAAATCCTGCGCCTCCTGTTACAAGGGTATTCATATGGTTATTTTATTTCCTTTGGCGCAGGGTACTTTGTTTCACCAACGACATCATATAAATCTACATTTTTCCAATCAAAGTTCTTAATATCTTTTACCTTTTTTCCAAGATATTCACTATGACAATAAAGTCCAGCTACAGGTTTGTTTTTTAAATATCCATCTGCGAATGATGAAAATCTCCCTACAATAGGATTTGACATACCAGTTTCAATACATTCAAATCCAAGAGCGCTTGAGAATAAAGTTTTTAGCGCCATATCACTAAACTGGAAAAAATGCCAAGGTCTTTCGTGAGATGAATGTGTAAAATGAGTCTCAACAAAAACAATTCCTCCGACTTTCAACAACTTTGCAATTTCTGTAGCAACAATCCAAGGCATTGCGAAATGTTCGAAACAAGCTGAGGTATAAATTATATCAAATTTCTCTTCTTCTTTGAAATAATTGGATAACTTATGTGCATCTCCTACAACATCAACATTATTCCCTGGATAAAGATCAAATCCTATATATTCTGCATTACAGAATTCTTTTCTATCTACTGATCTACCTGTAACTTCTCGACTACCTATTTCTAATATCCTCATACCTTTCTTATTACCTATTTCATATAAATAATTTCGCCAATTTTGATGACTAACCATTTTCGCCATTGGTACGTCTTTCACTAAAAAACGCCTATCAAATTTAGACTCGATAGATACAAGAATTTTAAAACCTAATTCCAAAATTTTTTTCATTCCCTTTTTTGTATAAATTGTTAATATCGTTGTATTTAATTGTATATTTTACTAATAATTTACTATTCAAAAGCAAATATTCCGAAATGTTCACTTGATAATTTGTAGTTTAGTATTTGATTCTTGGTCTCTTCAATAAACTACATCACCAAAATTAAAATCTAAAAAAAACATATTTAAGAGTTGCTCCAGCATATCTTTTATCTTTATTCTTTGCCATTTGCTTGATACTTCTTCCAATCAACTTTATCTTGTGGCACATATATTTAAATACTCCCAATTCGTTGCGTATAAACTTACTTTCTGCCTTTAAAAACTCTTTATATCTATTTATTGAAACATTTTCCTCTAAATTCAAAAACGAAGAATTATGTTCTGCAGATATATTTAAAATATATACTTCCTTTTGATGCTTAAATATTTGATTATAGCACCAATGATCGTGCATATCAAACGGATATTCTTTGCTAAATCCACCAATTGAGTTTATAAATTGAACACTAAACAATGACAACGAATTTAATGCATTAATTCTTTTGTTTGTGTATCCTGTAGAATTTATTTCACGTTCAAATCTCATCAAAGATGAGACGCTTACAGGTGAAATCACTTTGTTATTTGATGTCAATTTAGGTACAATCACAGCCAAATCAGATGAAATATCTTGTGAAAATAAGTTTTCCAGTTCTTTGAAATAATTTTCAGGAATCAGTGTGTCCTGATCCAACAATAAAATCCAACTCTTGCCATTTTTGATTGCTTTCTCTAAAGCAAAATTATAAGCTCCTTCAAGTTTTTTATTTTCTTCGGAATTTACAATAAGAAAACACGAATTCTCAATTTTCGTATTTTTATCATTATTATATATAACAATCTCATAATCAACGGTTATTTTATCTAATTGCTTATTTAATGTCCGGAAAGTTACACTTTCTTCCAATGAACATTGATATAATACAATGACTATTTCTATCGAGTTATTCATTTACTTAATATACTTGCTGAATAGGACACTATTTCTTCATTTTATAGCTAAATACTCTTCTATAATACCACAATATTCCCAAAAACACTACTAATTCTGTTATAACCAAGGAGATAGAAGCACCCAAAGATTTTAGCTTAGGAACTAAAACAAATACTAATAATGTTGCAATTACAGCAGCCATAATATACACATTCTGAAAATTCTTTTTATCAATCTCATCACCTGCTGCCAATAGACCTAATTGACCTAAAATTCCACCTGATGCAATTAGTAAAGGAGCGATTGCCATGATTTTAAATAAGTTTGTAGTTCCGAAATACTCTTTTCCTAAAAATATGGTTAAAGACCTGGAAAAAAAGAACAATACAAAAAACAAAAACGTCATTGATATAACCACAAATAAAAGGCTCTTTTTTATAATTTTAAAAGCCGAAACTTTAGATGTCAATGCTAATGAACTTATTTTTGGATAAAAAGATTGAGTTATCGGCAAATATATGAACATACATAAAAAACGCGTTATTTTTTCAGCAGCTGTATATTTACCAACATCAACTGGATTGGAAAAATATCCTAAAATAATCGTAAAAAGTGCTGTATAAACACTGGAAGCAGCAGTAGACACAAAAACTGGATAAGCAAGTCTCAACTCATTCACAATTTTTTCTTTCGCAGTCTTTACATTTAAATTTATATATTCATTTCTTAATAATACACTTACAGTTAATAGACCACTAAAAAGATACGCCGAAGCCTGTATCATCGCAGCTAAATTATAATCATCTGATTTCTTAACATACAAAAAAGTGAGAGGAAGAATCAAAAGCTTTGAAACTGTACTTATTATCGAAATTGTTCGGATTTTCCCTAACCCCTGAAACAACCAAACGAACGAAAATGTATTGCCCACAACCATCAATGACATAATGAGAAGTGTTTTTGAATAAATAGCAAATCGAGGAATTACAAAAGCAAAAACGAACAATATTACTAAGGAGGCAAGCAATAAAAATAACTTCGCATAAATAGTAGACCAAAAAACTTCAGAGACTTTCTCTTTGTCATTTTGTACTTGAGCTATTCTTTTAGTTGCGCTAAAATTAAAGCCAAAGTCCACAAAAAGCATTAGATACTGGACTATAGCTAATGAAAAACCAATATATCCAAATTTTTCAGCACCCAATGTTACCATCAGGTAGGGGAAAACAATAAGCGGAGCAAGGTAACTTATCCCTTGTAGAATCATAAGATAAAAGACATCTTTTATTTCACGCTTGCTGCTGGTCATTCTTAAAAATTTATTTAACAGATAATTCAGACATTATTTGCTAATTCTTTTTGATAATTTTTTTATTCATCCAGTAAGGTAAATGGCTCAAAATAATAATTTGTATTAAAAACGACAATGTTGTAAATGTAGTTTCATTCATAAACTGAGTAAGTAATGCAGTAAAGAAAATAGAATAAATAATAACCATTGGATTATCTTTTTTTAATGCTTTTTTATACAAATAGCCATAAAAAAAACCGACAAATATCGCAAAGAAAAATATTCCTTTGAAACCAAAGTCTTTAAAATAAGGGTACAAAGTAGTATATGTGTTTGTAAATACGTCATTGTTTTTCCCCACATTGACAAACTCCAGGATTGGCGAAGAAGGCTTTTGGCTTTTTAGCCCCGTTTTATAAGTTACTGCGTTAAAAAAACGGAAAGTATTTTCACCGGAATAATTTGATGAGCGAGGTTTAACGGTCTCAAAAGCAGGCATACCACCCAGCACATAAAGTGTAAAAAAATCATACTTTAATTTATTATCTTTCAGTTCCATTTCTCTGGAACGCAGAATTTGAAAATAAGTAAAGAATATAAAAACAGCTCCCAAAGAAATCAAAATTGTTTTTGTTTTAATTTTCCTATAAAAAAACAGAATTATAAATGTTGAAACAAAGATATTCAAAAAGGTCATTTTGGACATGATAAGAAATGCCCAAGTAAGATTTATTAGGAGTAAAGTTATTAAGATCCAAAGACGTTGTTTTTTTCTATAATGCAATAACTCAATCACATAAGCAACAAGCCATAAAGGAGCAAAATAGTTTTTTGAAGTACCTTCTTCGAGTCCTTTAACACTCCCCATTGCCGCACTCCTTAGATTTAAAAAAATATTATTCAGCAAACCTGCTTCTTTTAATATATTAAATATATGCCACATCACATATGGGAAACTTATTAATGTTATAAAGACATATAAATTTCGAAGACTCAAATTAGGATTTTCGGTGTTGTTGGCTTTTTGAAATATACTTTGAGTTAATAATGACGATAAAGTAAATACACCAACCCAAATAGAAATTCCTGTATAAAATTGGATTCTCAAGTGAAATAAATTATGTGGGTATAGGTTATAGGCAAGTATACAAAACAGCCAAAGTGCCGAAACTATTGTTGCAGGTGCAAAAATGTTTTTAGAGGTACGTAAACTCAACAACAAAGAGATTGATGTAATTATTATTGCATATATCATAAGTATCAATCTTTAGATATTTCCTTTTTTCTGAAAAATAATTTAAAATACTAACTGCAAACTATTAGTATTTCTTCATCTTATCTTCAATGCTCACATTCTTTTGTGAAGATTGAATCTTTATGTATGCCATCACACTTTGTGCGCCTGCATCATAACACGCTTGTTGCGCCTTTTTGAAAACCGACATAATTTCATCGTATGTACCTTCTACTACTGTTTCAAAAGGACACACTTTGTACTTCAAGCCCGAAGCGGCAATCACTTCTATTGCTCGGTCAACTATTTCGTAAGGATGTTTTGTTCCGCCGGAAGGCAAAACTTGTAGAGAAGCGTTAATAATGTGTTTCATAGGCATTTTTTTAATTCGTCTTTGCTAATTTATACTTAATAAATCAATATAAATTACTTTATCTAAAATAAAACGCCTTTTTAACATTTCAATTGTGTTTAGAATTTATTTTAACAAAAAAACCCGAAAATATTTTTCGGGTTTATCTTTTCTTTCAAAATTATTTATTCTTCAACAGGAGTTGGAGCGGTTTCAGCTATTTCTGATTTTACTTCTTCAGTCGTTTCAGCTTTCGTTTCTTCTGCAGCTTCTGCTACTTTGGCTTCCAGTTCATCTGCTTTCTTTTTAGCTAATTCAGCTTTTCTTGCCTTCAAAACTTCTGCTTCAACTTTTGCTCTTTCTTTAGCTTTTGCTTGTTTTTCGGCGTCTAATTGAGCTTTTGTTTTGTTTACTGCACCTTCTTTTGCTGTTTTCCAAGCATCGAAACGTTTTTGTGCTTCCGCTTCATCAAAAGCGCCTTTTTTTACACCGCCCTGCAAATGTTTCATCATCAACACACCTTCAGTTGAAAGAATGTTGCGGGTTGTGTCTGTAGGTTGCGCACCTACGTTTAACCAATACAAAGCTCTGTCAAATTTCAAATCTACTGTTGCAGGATTTGTGTTAGGGTTGTATGAACCGATACGTTCAATAAATTTTCCATCACGTGGAGCGCGACTGTCTGCAATCACAATGTGATAGAACGCATAGCCTTTGCGACCATGACGTTGGAGTCTCATTTTTACTGCCATTTTCTCGAAATGTTTTTAAAATTAATAATTGAATATTTGCTTTTAAACCGATTATTTCTTTAAATAATGCGGTATTCTCGAAAAGCGGATGCAAAGGTAAGGAATAAATTTCAAATAATAAAATAAAAAGAAAAGCTAATAATTTAGTACCCAAGCATCAGGAAATTCAGGATTTGTTTTTCTCAAATTTTCCATATAAGCAATAGCTTCGTTTTTATCGGAAAAAGATTCTATCGCTACTCGGTATGTCTTTATCGGAGGTTCCACAACATAAGCATTTGGATAATTTTGCCCTTTAAGATATGCACACAAATCATCCGCCATTTTTTGAGTTGGCATACATCCCACAATCACATGATATTTTTTTTCTTCCGGTTGTTGTAATATTTCTTGCTGATTGGTTGTAATGGCATTCTCCACAACAGAAGTAGTTTCTGAAACGTTATTTACTCCTTCTGAAGTATTGAAAAATTCCAGCGGATTAAAGTTGGCGGTTGTATTGCTTACATTATTCAATTTTGGCGCAGAAAACATTAAGCCGACTGCAATTATCCCTACTGCAGCATACCGTGCAATTTTGTTCCGTGACGGAATGGAAATAGTAACCGTTTTCCTCCGTTTTTCTTCTATCTCTTTCGCTATTTGAGAATAGAATAAAGTACTCAATCCATAATTTGCAGGAAGAAGCGCGCCGTTTGGTGAAGGTAGAAACATAATTTTTCCTTCGGGATTCAAAGATAATGTTCCTAAACTTCCACAGGATATGGTTTTTTTGTTTTTTAATTGTTGTTTGAATTGAGTGATTTCACTGTCGATTAATTGAATTGCTTCTCGGAAACTTTTATTTTCGGCGCGTGAAATTTCAATAGCAAGAAGCCCGTCCGATGTATTCATCAACGGATTGAAACCTACTACCGCCAGAGGAGGCGCAATTTGTTCTTCACTAATCTTAGCCGGTTGATGCTGTATAACAAAACCCCCAAAATCAGGAAGAATAACGTAATCGTGCCTGCGTAGCAATGTTTCAATATGCCGAACTATTTTTTCCATACTCTGCAAAAGTAAAGATTTCAGGGTAGAAATCCAAGTTATCTCCAAAAAGTTTTCAACAAGTTTTCAATGTACGATAAAAAAATTATCTTTGCATTACTAAATCATTCTAATCAAGAAAATGAAAAAAACAATTTTAATCACCGGCGGAGCCGGATTTATCGGCTCCCATGTAGTGCGACTTTTTGTAACTAAATATCCTGAATATCACATAGTAAATTTGGATGCTTTGACGTATGCAGGAAATCTTGAAAACCTGAAAGATATAAAAGATGCTCCAAATTATACATTTGTAAAAGGCGACATTACCGATGAAAAATTTATTCCCGAATTATTTGAAAAATACAATTTCGACGGGGTTATCCATTTGGCAGCCGAATCTCACGTAGATCGTTCCATTACCGATCCGTTTGCTTTTATTCGTACCAATGTTTTTGGAACGGCAATTCTGCTGAATTCCGCAAAAAATGCTTGGAAAGGAAATATAGAAGGGAAAAAATTCTATCATATTTCTACCGATGAAGTGTATGGTTCTCTTGGAAAAGAAGGATTTTTTACGGAAAAAACCGCTTACGACCCGCGTAGTCCATATTCCGCAGCTAAAGCCAGCTCCGACCATTTTGTGAGGGCTTATCAT
Organism: uncultured Paludibacter sp.; assembly: GCA_900498215.1. Classification (GTDB taxonomy): domain Bacteria; phylum Bacteroidota; class Bacteroidia; order Bacteroidales; family Paludibacteraceae; genus UPXZ01. The sequence goes on from LR026962.1 coordinate 1,971,867, forward strand.
CATACATACGGACTTCCTGTAGTGGTTTCCAATTGTTCCAATAATTACGGCGCAAATCATTTTCCTGAAAAACTGATTCCGTTGGCAATCAACAATATTAAAAAGAAACTTCCAATCCCCATTTACGGAAAAGGTGAAAACGTACGCGATTGGCTTTGGGTAAACGATCATGCGCGTGCTATTGATGTAATTTTTCACACGGGAAAAGTGGGTGAAACATACAACATCGGAGGACACAACGAGTGGACAAACATTGACCTTATCCGTGAACTTTGCTCTATTATGGATAGAAAATTAGGACGCGAACCGGGTGAATCTGCCACATTAATCACTTTTGTAAAAGACCGCGCCGGACACGATTTGCGTTACGCTATCGATTCCTCCAAACTTCAACAAGAGTTGGGCTGGATTCCATCTTTGCAGTTTGAAGAAGGATTAGAAAAAACAGTGGACTGGTATTTGGAAAATGAAGAATGGCTGGAAAATATCATCAATGGTGAATATCAAAATTACTATAAAAAACAATACGAAGAACGATAATTTTATTGGCTCCTAGTAGTTTGTAGAAAAAAAACAACGATCCTGATTGAAATTTTTCGGTCGGGATTTTTTATATAAAAGAGGTATTCCAATTATAAGTTATTCCATTTTTCACATATTTCCAAAAATCAACATAAAAATCAAATTATCAGAATATTAGCAAAAAATTAAAAATATTTATAAATGTTATAATTTTATTTTTTAACGTAATATGTGTAAAAATACTTGGAAAATATGTTTTATAGCATATAATTTTGCATCGTCAATGAGAAAATAACACTTCTCAATTGATTAAGAAAATACAAAGTTAACCTGAAAAACATAAGGGATAACTTTGTATTTTTTTATAAATATAAAAAACGATATAATCAATTTAAAAATTGTAGATTATGAAAAAAGTATTAATAATGTTAGTAGTTATAGTTGCAAGTGCAACTTCTACCTTTGCAATGAATCCTGCAAAAACCGAATTATTCAATAAATTAAATAACGAAAGAGTATTTAGTGGATTAATGAAGTATCTTGATACAAATAGCGAGCAGGAAAAAGATCTCAAATTCGTATTTGAATCTACTAAAACGAAGATTAAGAATGCCGAAATGAAAAATGATGAAAAAGCATACGACAATGCTATTATTTTCAACTTGGCAAATGCGAGATATCTTCTTTCAACTGCTCAATATAGAAAATATTTGACAGTGCTTAATCTTTCATTATCAAACGACAATACTGACGATTTATATTTTGTTGAAAAATAAATTGTTTGTTTTTGTCCGAAACAAAAATATCCCGACTGAAATTTTTCAATCGGGATATTTTATTAGTGTCTCTTATAAAAATTATTAGTTCTTAATTGCAGCTTGTGCNGCAGCCAATCGTGCAATAGGCACACGGAATGGAGAACAACTTACATAGTTCAAACCTACCAAGTGGCAGAATTCAATCGATGAAGGTTCACCGCCATGCTCACCACAAATGCCTAATTTAAGACTTGCATTTACAGCACGTCCTTTTTCAGCAGCCATACGAACCAATTGTCCTACACCGTCACGGTCTAAAACTTGGAACGGATCCACACTTAACAGTTTCTTTTCCAAATAAATTGGCAAGAATGAAGCAATGTCATCACGGCTGTATCCAAATGTCATCTGGGTTAAATCATTTGTACCGAATGAGAAGAATTCAGCAGCAGTTGCAATTTCGTTCGCAGTCAAAGCAGCACGTGGAATTTCAATCATTGTTCCTACTTTGTAATCCACTTTATCTCCAGCTTCCTTGAACATTTTTTCAGCCGTTTCGCGAATAATTTTTTCCTGTAATTTGAATTCATTCAATGTTCCGATAAGCGGAACCATAATTTCAGGAACAGCAGTGACTCCTTTTTTCTTCAAGCTTAATGCAGCGCCAAGAATGGCTTTCGTCTGCATTTCGGTAATCTCCGGATATGTGTTTCCCAATCGGCAACCGCGGTGGCCTAACATAGGGTTGGCTTCATGAAGAGAATCAACTCGCTGTTGGATTTTTTTCAACGGAACATTCATAGCATCTGCCATTTCCTGTTGACCTTTCTCATCGTGTGGAACAAATTCGTGTAAAGGCGGGTCGAGTAAACGAACTGTCACAGGAAGTCCGTTCATTGCAGCAAAAATGCCTTCAAAATCGGCTTGTTGATAAGGAAGAATTTTAGCTAAAGCTACACGGCGTCCTTCTTCTTTTTCTGCCAAAATCATTTCACGCATTGCTTTGATTTTTTCTCCTTCAAAGAACATATGTTCTGTACGACAAAGGCCAATACCAACAGCTCCAAATTTACGAGCAACATTAGCATCTACAGGAGTATCAGCATTTGTTCTTACAGCCAGTTTGGCATATTTATCAGAAAGTTGCATAATTTCTGCAAAATCAGCATCTAATTCAGCTTCTTTAGTTGCAACTTGACCCAAATAAATATCTCCGGTAGAACCATTTAGAGAAATATAATCACCTTCTTTCACAGTGATTCCGTCAACTTCCATGGTTTTGGCAGAGTAATCAATTTTCAATGTTCCCGCACCCGAAACACAACATTTTCCCATACCGCGTGCAACGACTGCTGCGTGAGATGTCATACCGCCGCGAGCTGTCAAAATACCTTGAGCGGCAGCCATACCAGCCAAATCTTCCGGAGAAGTTTCAATACGAACCATAATTACTTTTTCACCACGGCTTGCCCATTCAGCAGCGTCATCGGCGTTAAAAACGGCTTTTCCTGTAGCCGCACCCGGAGAAGCAGNCAACCCTTTTGCAATAGTTTTTGCAGATTTCAAAGCAGTTTTATCAAAGATAGGATGAAGAAGCTCATCCAATTTATTTGGCTCAATACGTAAAATGGCTGTTTTTTCATCAATCATACCTTGTTTAAGCATATCCATAGCAATTTTCACCATAGCAGCTCCGGTACGTTTTCCGTTGCGAGTTTGCAAGAACCACAATTTACCTTCTTGTACGGTAAATTCCATATCTTGCATATCTTTGTAGTGGTTTTCGAGTTTGGTTTGAAGAGCATCCAATTCTTTATAAATTTCAGGCATTGCTTCTTCCATTGAAGGATATTTTGCAACACGTTCCGCCTCTGAAATTCCGGCTAATTCAGCCCAGCGTTGAGAACCGATTTTGGTAATTTGTTGTGGAGTACGAATTCCTGCGACAACGTCTTCACCTTGCGCATTAATCAAATATTCACCTACAAACTGATCTTCGCCTGTTGCTGCGTCACGTGAGAATGCCACACCTGTAGCAGATGTATCGCCCATGTTTCCAAACACCATAGCCTGAACATTTACAGCTGTTCCCCATTCCGCAGGTATTCCTTCCATTTTGCGATAAAGAATAGCGCGATCGTTCATCCAAGAGTCAAATACAGAACAAACTGCTCCCCAAAGTTGCTCGTAAGCTGATTCAGGAAAATCGTGTCCGGTTTGTTTTTTAACAGCAGCTTTAAATTTAGTTACCAATTCTTTTAAATCTTCAACACTCAATTCTGTATCAAGATGCACACCTTTTTCTTCCTTTACATGTTCTATGATTTCTTCAAACGGATCGATATCGTTTTTATTAACGGGTTTCATTCCAAGAACAACATCGCCATACATTTGTACAAAACGACGATAAGAGTCCCAAGCGAAACGAGCATTGCCTGTTTTACGTATCATTCCTTCCACCACTGTATCATTCAAACCAAGATTTAAAATAGTATCCATCATACCCGGCATAGATGCACGAGCTCCGGAGCGGACAGAAACCAATAACGGATTTTCAACATCTCCAAATTTTGATTTCATCAGTTCTTCTACACCTTCCATTGCTTTCTCCACTTCAGGTTTCAATAGTTCTACTACTTTCTCTTTGCCTAAAGTGTAATATTCCGTACAAACATCCGTTGTAATGGTAAATCCGGGAGGTACCGGAACACCTATCAAGTTCATTTCGGCAAGGTTTGCACCTTTACCACCAAGCAGATTCTTCATATCCGCTTTACCTTCGGCTTTTCCGTTACCAAAGGTGTATACTCTTTTAGTTTCGCTCATATTAAAATGATTTATAATAAATTATGATATAATATTTTGACAAGAAGTGATAAATTTCTGAGGTTACAAAGATAATTTTTTTTATTAAAATGAGAAAATCATACAAGATTAAATATTCGAAACAGTTAGTTTGATAATTTGAATGTTGATTCTAATCTTATGTTATTCCGATTTTGTTTTATATTTTTGTACTTTATTTTGGAAGTTAGCAATTTTTGGCAGTTATTGGCAAAACACAATGAAAGCCAACGTTTAACAGCCAAAGTCTAATAATAAAAAAGCATAGAAAATGAAAATTATAAACACCATATCCGAACTGAAATCATCTGTTTGGGAAATAAAAAAAGAAAAAAAATCCATTGGTTTTGTGCCTACAATGGGAGCTTTACACCAAGGACATTTGGAACTTGTGCGAAAATGTGTGGCAGAAAATGATGTTTGCGTAGTGAGTGTTTTTGTCAATCCAACACAGTTTAATAATAAAACCGATTTGGAAAAATATCCGCGAAACATAGAAAAAGATTCCGAGATGCTCAAAAGTGTAGGTTGTAATTATGTTTTTACTCCTTCCGCTGAAGAAATGTATTCCAAAAACGAAATGGAAAATACATTTGAGTTCGATTTTGGAGGAATGGACAAAGTGATGGAAGGAAAATTTCGTCCGGGACATTTTAACGGAGTGGTTCAGGTGGTAAGCAAACTTTTTTCACTTATTCAGCCGGATAAAGCGTATTTTGGACTGAAGGATTTTCAGCAGCTGGCAATTATTCACAGAATGGTAAAAGTAATGAAGTTTCCGGTGGAAATTATCGATTGTCCCATTGTAAGAGAGCCGTCAGGATTGGCAATGAGCAGCCGTAATGAACGTTTATCGTCCGAACAGCGTAAAAATGCTTCCAATATATACAAAATTCTGTCCAAAAGTCGTACCTTTGTACCCGAAAAGTCGCCCGCGGAATTAATTCAATGGGTAACTGAACAAATTAACCGGACACAAGGTTTAGAAGTTGAGTATTACGATATTGTGGATAGAAAAACGTTGAAAACCATTGATAAGTGGCAAAATAATGCTGTTGGATGCATTGCTGTTTTTTGCGGTGAAGTGAGATTGATCGATAATATCGAATATTCGTTTTAATTTACTAACTAAAACAATCAAAGAATGTTAGTTAACATCGTAAAATCAAAAATTCATCGTGCAACCATTACTGAAGCCAATTTGAATTATATCGGAAGCATTACCATTGACGAAAATTTAATGGAAGCAGCCAATCTTATTGAATATGAAAAAGTAATGGTAGTCAACAACAACAATGGAGCCCGTTTTGAAACGTATGTAATTCGCGGTGAGCGCGGTTCAGAAACTATCTGCATTAATGGAGCCGCTGCGCGACTAGTTGAAGTTGGCGATATTGTAATTATTATGGCGTTTACCACAATGGAAATGGAAGAAGCCAAAAAATTCAAACCTGCCGTAATTTTTCCCGATGCTCACAATAAACTGCATTAATTCTCTCTGATGAAAATTTCCATAATTAAATACAATGCAGGCAATATCCAGTCTGTACTTTTCGCTTTACAACGCATTGGTATAGAGGCAATTGTTACAGACGATAAAGATAAAATCCTTTCCTCTGACAAAGTGATTTTTCCCGGCGTAGGCGAAGCATCTTCCGCTATGAAGTATTTGAAAGAAAAAAATCTGGATACATTGATTAAAAATTTGAAACAACCTGTGTTGGGAATTTGTCTTGGAATGCAATTGATGTGCCGTCATTCTGAAGAAAACAATACCGATTGTTTAGGAATTTTTGACTTAAATGTGAAACGATTCCCTGAAAGCGAACTGAAAGTACCGCAAATCGGCTGGAATAATATTTTTTCATTAAAATCACCGCTCTTAAAAGGAATTTCAGAAAAGGAATATATGTATTTTGTCCACAGCTACTATGTGGAAAAATGCACTGAAAGCATTGCTTTAACAGATTATGGATTGGAATATAGTTCTGCTATTCAAAAGGATAACTTTTACGCCGTACAGTTTCATCCCGAAAAATCAGGTGAAGCCGGACAGAAAATTTTGGAGAATTTTATCAACTTATGACTTTTGAAATCCAACATACCGACCCAAACAGCAACGCTCGCTCGGGAATAATAAAAACCGATCACGGTGAAATAAAAACGCCTATTTTTATGCCTGTAGGAACAGTCGCTTCGGTAAAAGCTGTACATTTTCAAGAGTTGAGGGAAGATATTAAGGCACAAATAATTTTAGGAAATACATATCATTTATATCTTCGACCGGGAACGGAAATTTTGGAACAGGCTGGAGGTCTGCATAAATTCAACGGTTGGGAAAAGCCGATTTTAACAGACAGCGGCGGTTTTCAAGTGTTTTCATTGTCAAATACACGAAAAATGCACGAAGAAGGCGTTACGTTTCATTCACATATCGATGGAAGCAAGCATCTTTTTACACCGGAAGGAGTCGTTGATATTCAACGTTCCATTGGTGCGGATATTACGATGGCGCTTGATGAATGTACACCGGGAACGGCAGATTATACGTATGCAAAAAAATCGATGGAACTTACTCATCGTTGGTTGGAGCGTGGTTTGAAGCGTTTTGACGAAACTCAACCGAAATACGGTTATTCTCAAACTTTTTTCCCAATAGTGCAAGGTTGTGTTTATCCTGATTTAAGACGCGAATCTGCAAAATTTATTGCAGACCAAAACCGCGAAGGAAATGCAATAGGAGGTTTAGCTGTAGGAGAACCCACCGAAAAAATGTATGAAATGATTGAAGTAGTAAATGAAATACTACCAAAAGACAAACCACGTTATTTAATGGGAGTAGGAACTCCAATCAATATTTTGGAAGCCATTGAGCGCGGCGTAGATATGTTTGATTGTGTAATGCCTACACGTAACGGACGTAACGGAATGCTTTTTACCTCGCAAGGTGTGATGAATATGCGTAATGAAAAATGGAAAAATGATTTCTCTCCGTTAGATGAGGTTGGAACTTCTTATGTGGATAAGGCATATACTAAAGCTTATCTGCGTCATTTATTCATTAGTAAAGAATTGCTGGCAATGCAAATAGCTTCCATTCATAATTTAGCTTTTTATTTATGGCTTGTAACTGAAGCAAAAAATCATATTGAAAAGGGCGATTTTACTATTTGGAAAAAAGAAATGGTATATCAATTAGGAAGGAGATTATAAAATACTCAAGCTTATTAATGTATTGAATTTATAAGAATGAACACAAAAATAAATTATCAAAAAATCGGATTAAAACGAATTGATACATACATTATTAAAAAGTTTTTAGGAACTTTTTTCTTCACTATTATACTTATATTAAGTATCTCAATCGTTTTTGATATTACCGAGAAAATTGATAATTTTTATGAAAATAACGCCCCTTGGAAAGCCATAATATTTGATTATTACCTCAATTTTATTCCTTTTTATGCTCATCTTTTCACTCCGCTTTTTACATTTATTTCCGTAATATTTTTCACATCCAAAATGGCTAACAATACCGAAATTGTTGCTATTCTTGCAAGTGGGGTTAGTTTTAAACGTTTTTTACTCCCTTATGCCATATCAGCTGCGGTCATTATGTTGTTTTCATTTGTTTTAGGAGCATTTATTATTCCTCACTCTTCAAAAATAAAACTTGATTTTGAAAACAAATACGTTGAGAAATTTAAGACTGAAAATGCACACAATATTCAAATGGAGGTAGAAAAGGGAACTATTTTATATTTTGATAGATTTGAAGAAACGAATAATACCGGATATAAATTTTCACTTGAAAAATTTGACAAAAAAATATTAATTTCCCGATTAACAGCAGAAAGCGTTATATGGGATTCTGCATATAATTGGCATGTTAATAACTATATAAAAAGGGATTTTAATGGAATGCGTGAAACACTGACAAGAGGCGATACTTTAAATTTAAAAATCCCAATACAACCGAAGGAACTTTTTATTTCTGCAGAAGAAGCACCTCAAATGTCACTTTTTGAATTAAGAAATTATCTTCAAAAACAAAAAAAACGTGGGGTTGGCAACACGCAAGTGTTTGAAGATGAATATTATAAGCGATATTCTATGCCTCTTGCTGCTATTATTATGACCCTTATTGGTGTTACATTATCTTCAAAAAAAGTTCGTGGAGGAATGGGTTTGAATTTAGGAATAGGACTGGCTTTAAGCTCTCTATACGTACTATTTATTACAATGTCTTCTACTTTTGCTGTAAGTGGATTAATGCCCACATTATTAGCCGTATGGATGCCTAATATTGTTTTTCTTTCCGTAGGACTTTACTTATATAGAATAGCTCCAAAATAAACTACATTTAAATTTGTTGTATCCAATAAATTTAAATGTAACATCTTTCCCAATTTTTTATATAAAACTAATTTTGCATTTTATCTCTCCATAATATATATAGCGTAATAATATCTGAAATATGTGGAATAGCCTTAAAAAACTATGACAGGTCTTTTATAAGACAAAATAATTAAATTTATTATTATTCCTTGAATAAAATTCTTTTCTCGTGTTGCAGAAGCTAGCAACACTCCATACATTTAATCCCTGATACTATTGATAAGACTTAAATGACATTGAATAATCCTTTTGAGTACGCTTTAAATACTGATTCTCTTTTCTTTCCATAACATTACTCTTTTTTATGTAACGCTATTTCAGGACGAGACACATATTACAAAAAAAAAAGAAGCTGTCTAAAGATAGACAAGCCTCTTTTATTATTATAATTAAATATAATCTTTTTATTTAACTATTTCAAATTCAACGCGACGGTTTTTCTGACGACCTTCAGCAGTGTCATTTGATGCAATTGGTTGAGTTTCACCATAACCAACTGTTGATAACATTGATTCAGAAACACCTTGTGATACTAAATAATCTTTAACTGTTTCAGCACGACGTTCGCTTAAACCTTGATTATAAGCATCAGGACCGATATTATCTGTGTTTCCTTTCACTGTCAATTTACCCCAAGTAGGATTATTTTTCAAAAGTGTAGCAATTTCATTCAATGTAGGATATGATGCATCAGTCAATTTGTCAGAATCAAATTCAAATTCAATATTTTGGAATGAAGCATTAACTGTAGCACCTACAGGTTTGTTTGCTAAATCCTTTAATCCTTGTTCTAAAGCTGCTAAACGACTTTCGATATCATCAAGTCTTTTATCTGCACTGTTCAATCTATTAGTAAGAGCTGAATCATCATAAGGATTTTCAACTTGTTTTACTACAGGAGGAGGAGCTGGATAGAATTGATCCATAGTCATACCACGTACGTGATCGGTAAGAGAGCCTAATTTGAAACGAAGAGTTGCCATAACAGTTAAAGCATCATCCCAACGATCTTTACTCATTTCCCCTCCCATCATTTCTTTCTGATATCCACGGTAAGTACTTTCTAAACCAATAGCTACTCTACGGCTTAAATTTTGTTCGATCGCCAAGCCAACATAAGCTAAAGGATTGTAAGTGTCCTCTCCTGCAGCATCAGCGATATCATTTCCTAATGCAGCCATCTGAAGTCCTACACCTGCACCAAAATTAGCATAAGCGTTGAAATTACCGTTAGTACGATGTGGCAATAAAAGATTAGATAAATTAATAGACATAAACAAACTTGGATCAAGAGTAGTTCCAGCTACATCGGCGCTGTTTTTATAATTTAAATAATCTACATTTAATCCAAATCCTACCAAAGGATTCACCGTACGTTCAATAGATAAACCGGCGCCCCAATTAATGTTTTTCTTCCATTCTTTTTGAGGAGTAATACGGAAATAATCACCACCTCCTTTAAGAGCGATAGACCATTTTGAAGCTTCAGTGGTTGTTGTTTGAGCATTCGTGAATGTAATTGCACTCGCAATTAACAATACACCTAAAAATAGTTTTTTCATTTTTTTGTTTTTTATTATTAGCAGTTATAAAATTATTTAATTCAAAATTTAAGCAAAAATACAAATTATTTTTAAAATTAAAATCTTTTTATTGTTTTTTTCTATTTTTATTAAAAAACATACTCATTAAAAACATAGGAGTTTTGCGTCTTGTTTGTTTTTTAACACAACAATTATAATGCCAAAAACTTAAATTTTATAACAAATATGTAATTTTATTAAATTTTATTCGAATTTTTAAGAATACATACCTGCGTTTGTAAAATAATAACAATCTGTTGTCAATATTGTTTATGAGAAGAATTTTCCATTATTGTTTTCTATTAGGGGTACTATAAATATAGAAAAAATATGTAATTTTGAACCTAATAAAAAACACAACACAAACTATGAATAACCTATTGATTAACAGACATGTGGGCATATCGAAAGAAAACAAGAAAATAATGCTACAAAAAATTGGAGTAAAATCACTTGACGAACTTATCAATCAAACAATACCATCAAATATTTTATTAAAAGAAAAAATAAAACTCCCAGAGCCTCTCTCTGAGCATCAATTTTCTACTCATACAACAGAACTTGCGTCTAAAAACAAAATATATAAATCATATATTGGACAAGGTTGGTACGGAACGGTTTTACCTGCAGTAATTCAACGTAATATTTTTGAAAATCCATCCTGGTACACTTCTTACACACCTTATCAGGCAGAAATCTCGCAAGGAAGATTAGAGGCATTGCTTAATTTCCAAACAGCTGTAAGTGATTTCACCGGACTTCCGCTCGCAAATGCTTCACTCTTAGATGAAGCTACTGCCGCTGCCGAAGCTGCAACGATGATGTTAAATCTGAGAAGCAGAGACCAAGTAAAATCAGGTGCAAACAAATTGTTTGTTGATGAAAACATATTTCCTCAAACACTGGCTGTACTTAAAACACGTTCCAAACTTCAAGGAATAGAATTAGTAATTACGGATTATTCATCTTTTAAATTTACAAATGATTTTTTTGGAGCAATTGTGCAATATCCAAACAGCAACGGAAACATTGAAGATTATGCTGATTTTACACAAAATGCTCATCAACATAATTGCAAAGTGGCAGTTGCAGCAGATATTTTAAGTTTAGCATTACTAAAAGCACCTGGAGAATGGGGAGCAGATATTTGTTTTGGTTCAACTCAGCGTTGGGGAATACCAATGAATTTTGGGGGCCCTTCTGCTGCATATTTTGCTACTAAAGAGGAATTCAAGCGTGAAATTCCAGGAAGAATCATAGGAATCAGCAAAGATGTGAATGGAAAACCCGCATTAAGAATGGCGCTTCAAACCCGTGAACAACATATAAAACGTGAAAAAGCAACATCTAATATTTGTACTGCTCAGGCATTATTGGCTTCAATGGCTGGAATGTATACGGTTTATCATGGAGCAGAAGGAGTCAGGGAAATTGCCTCTCAAATTCATTCCATCGCTACATACCTTAATGAAATGTTGGAAGTTTACGGTTTCACACAAGAAAACGATAATTTCTTCGACACATTAAAAATATCATTGCCTGATAATGTTTCAGTTGAGAAATTAAGAAAAATTGCTTTAGAAAACGAAGTGAATTTCCATTATTTTGAAGATGAAACAATCGGATTAACTATAGATGAAACAACTGATGTTGATGATGTAAATACATTGATAGACATTTTCGCCACTGCCGCAGGAAACAATCCGATATTTGTCAACGAAGATGAAATTATAGATTTAAAATCCTTCGATGAGAATTTTGAGAGGAAGTCTGATTATCTTATCCACGACGTATTTAAAATGTATCATACCGAAACGGAGATGATGCGATACATCAAGAAATTGGAACGCCGTGATATTTCACTCACACATTCGATGATTTCGCTTGGTTCATGTACAATGAAATTAAATGCGGCTTCCGAAATGCTCCCATTAAGCTTACCTTCATTTAACAGCATACATCCTTTAGCTCCCAAAGATCAAACCGAAGGATATAACGAATTGATTTCCAATTTAGAAGAATATTTGTGTTCTATTACCGGTTTTGACGCTTGTACGCTTCAGCCAAATTCAGGAGCCGCCGGTGAATTTACCGGATTACTCGTGATTCATTCTTATTTTAAGAAAAAAGGCGAAAATCAACGAAAAACAGTTCTCATTCCTGCGTCAGCACACGGCACAAATCCTGCAAGCGCAGCACAAGCCGGCTTTGATATTATAGTAGTAAAATGTGATGAAAAAGGAAATGTAGATTTAACTGATTGGAATGAAAAAGCAAAAGAAAATGCTGAAACGTTGGCTGGTTGTATGATTACTTATCCTTCCACGCATGGAATTTTTGAAGTGAAAATTAAAGAAATGTGTGAAATCATTCATCAATATGGAGGGCTGGTATATATGGACGGAGCAAATATGAATGCTCAAGTTGGTTTAACTAATCCTGCAACCATCGGCGCTGATGTTTGTCATCTAAATTTACATAAAACATTTGCCATTCCTCACGGCGGCGGCGGTCCCGGAGTGGGTCCTATTTGTGTAGCAAAACACTTAACAGAATTTTTACCAAGTAAAGAATTTGGAGAAAATACAGTGGCTTCCGCTCCTTATGGAAGCGCCGGCGTACTTCCAATTACTTATGGTTATATTCGTATGATGGGTGAAAAAGGATTAACACAAGCGACTAAAATTGCTATCTTAAATGCAAACTATTTAGCTGCAAAACTGAAAGATTCTTATGGAATAGTTTATACGGGAGAAAATGGTCGAGTTGGGCACGAACTGATTTTGGAGTGCAGAAATTTCAAAGCAACCTCCGGAATTACGGAAACCGATATAGCAAAACGATTGATCGATTACGGATACCACGCTCCTACCCTTTCTTTTCCTGTTCATGGCACATTAATGATTGAGCCTACCGAAAGTGAAAGTTTAGCAGAGCTCGATAAATTCGCTGATGCTATGCTGAAAATTTATGAAGAAATAAAAGAAGTTGAAAACGGAATAGCCGACAAAACTAACAATGTGTTGGTAAATGCTCCGCATCCCGAATACGCGATAGTTTCAAGCGAATGGAACCATCCTTATTCACGTGAAAAAGCGGCTTATCCTGCAGAGTGGGTGGCGGAAAATAAATTTTGGATTAACGTAGCGCGTGTTGACAATGCCTTTGGAGACCGAAATTTGATTTGCACTTGCATTCCAACCGAAGAATGGATGAAATAATAACTGTAAAGACGCCATATCTGGCGTCTTTACTCTGTACAATTCCGACACATTTCAAATTGTTTTCTGTCGAATAATATATTTTTTCTGAAATTTTCGGCTGATTCTCCGTTCCACACAGTTTCAAAATCATTTTCATACAAATTTCCAAAAGAAAAATTGCTGTTTTTATCAAAGCAACAAGGTAAAAATTCTCCTTTCGAGTTGATTACACCTCCAGTCCAAAGTCGTTTACAGTTGTTTTTTAGTGGAGATTTTATTTTATATGTCCCGTTTTCAGTTTGTTTGTATCGAGAGTATTTTTCAAGCGTTGGAATAAATTCACTCCCGTTTTCAAAATCGTAAATCTGTGCCGATTTTAGTGTAAGTTTATCCGCTTTCCATTTTTTAGTTAGAGATTTTATCTTTTTGATTTGATGTTCATTGTGTTTCATTACAATAAACTGAATTTCAATAAACGGATGTGCTCTTTTAAGCTTTTCTTTCCATTCTACAATAGAGCTTATCGTTTGAATTGCCTTATCAAGTTTTCCACCCACACGATATCGCTCATAAACCTCTTGAGTTGTACCGTCAATAGAAATAATTATTCGGTCCAAACCGCTTTCAACTATCTGTTTTGCGTATTCATTATTAATCAGCTGTGCATTTGTTGAAGTAGATGTGAGAATATTTTTTTTTCTTGCATATTTTACCAAATCCAGAAAGGTTCGATTCATAAACGGCTCACCCTGAAAATAGAAAATAATATGCGTAAGTGTTGGGGCGAGGTTATCGATTATTTTTTTTGATTTCTGAATATCGATATTGATTGGTTTTATCTTTTCTATACGAACGCCCACAGGACATTCCGGACAATGCAAATTACATACATTACTGGGCTCCATTGAAATAAAAATGGGCTGACGTTTCCACTTTGACAATTTTCCTTGTTTAGAAAATTGATACGAAACAAATGCTTTTAGTGCATTCCAACTACGTTTTGGAGGTAAAATAGCCTGTAGAATTCGACAAACATAATATATTTTTGACTTTAATCCCATAACAGAAACCAATCAATTTTCACTCAATAATTGCGTTGCAAAGAAACATAAAATTCTATATAAAACACGCCGATTTTAGGAAAATATGATTTATTCTTGTAAATTTGCAGATTAAATTGATTATAAATAGAGAAAGGTGTTCAGAGACGTTATTGGTCAGCAAGCAATAAAAGAACGGTTGATTTGTCCCGCTATTGATAACCGCATTCCACACGCACAACTGCTTTACGGACAGGAAGGTGTGGGAAAATTGGCGTTGGCTCTTGCGTTTGCGCAATACGTGATGTGCGAACATCCGATACAATCAGACGCTTGCGGTATTTGTCCTTCTTGTGTGAAGTTTCAGAAAATGCAGCATCCCGATTTGCATTTTGTGTTTCCGATAATTAAACCGCCCAGCAAAAACACGGTAGTATGCGATGATTTTGTGCAGGAATTTAGGGAAATGTTGATTGAAAGTCCGTATTTTAGTGTGCAAGATTGGTACGAAGTGATTGGTGATGGTGCAAAACAAGGAGCAATTTACGCCAATGAAAGCGCTGAAATTATCCGTAAATTGAGTTTAAAAACATACGAATCGGAATATAAAGTGATGATTATTTGGTTGCCGGAATTGATGAACGATTCTTGCGCCAACAAATTGTTGAAAATACTCGAAGAGCCACCCTCGAAAACGCTTTTTTTGTTAATTTCCAACACTATTGAAGGAAATATTGCTACGATTCTTTCACGTACGCAACACATTCACGTTCCGCGTTTAAGCGAAGAAGAAATTGTAAAAGCATTAATGGAAGCTAATCCGAATGCGCAATTGATTGACACTCAAAATGCTGCACGCATTGCGGAAGGAAGTTACTTACAAGCGAAAAAGATTCTGGAACAAAGTCGTGAAAGCCGGGTGAATTTCGAGCGTTTTGTAGAATTGATGCGAAAAGCATGGCTTGTGGGAAATAAAAGAGATTACGATGCGCTGCTAATGCTAAGAGCGTGGGCGGATAATTTATCAAGCAACGATTTGGGGCGTGAAAGACAGAAAACATTTTTGCAATACGCACAAAACATGGTGCGTGAAAATTTTATATTTAATCTGAAACAAGCGGATTTAAATTATATGACGAATTATGAAACCGATTTTTCGTTAAAATTCTCACCGTTTATTAACGAACGAAACGTGGAAGATTTAATGAACGAATTTGCTTTGGCAGAAAGACACATAGAACAAAACACATACGCAAAAATGGTTTTCTTTGATTTGGCATTGAAAACAATAATGCTGTTGAAGAAATGAAACTTTCTCCGAATTTTTAAAGGAGAATTGTAAATTAATAAAACAAAAATAATATTCCAAGAATCTTGATTCTTGGTTCTAAATATCTAAAAAATGGACTATAAACTATATACAAGCGGCTGCTCAATGAACAAAAAAGGATGCTGCCTCACAACAGATAAAAAACTCAGCGTACACGATTGGCTGTGCGACTTACCTGAAACCGTACAGGAAACTGATTTCGTGGAAGTTCAATTCAAAAACACACGCAAAAGTTACTTTTTAAATAATAGTAAATTAGATCTTTTCAAAGGGGATATGGTAGCGGTGGAAGCTTCTCCCGGACACGATATTGGTGAAGTTACACTCACGGGAAAATTGGTTGTGCTTCAAATGAAGAAAAATAACATTGATATGGCTAAATTTGAAGTGAGAAAAATATACCGGAAAGTGCGCGATGTGGATATGGAAAAATATCACGAAGCCAAAGCCAAAGAGCAGGAAACAATGATAAAAGCACGTCAAATTGCTGAAAGTCTTAATTTGAATATGAAAATCGGCGATGTTGAATATCAGGGCGATGGAAGCAAAGCTATTTTTTATTACATTGCCGATGAACGCGTTGATTTCCGTCAGTTGATAAAAGTTTTTGCCGAAACATTCCGTATTCGCATCGAAATGAAACAAATTGGAGCTCGTCAGGAAGCGGGACGAATTGGAGGAATTGGACCTTGCGGACGCGAACTTTGCTGCTCAAAATGGATGACAAGTTTCAGTACCGTTTCTACCAGCGCAGCTCGCTATCAAGATTTGTCGCTTAATCCGCAAAAGTTGGCAGGACAATGCGCAAAACTTAAATGCTGCATGAATTATGAACTAGATTCATACGTAGATGCGTCAAAAAATCTCCCATCCAAGGAAGTGAACCTGGAAACAAAAGATGCTGTTTATTATCATTTCAAAACAGAAGTGTTTAAGGGATTAATCACTTATTCTACTTCGCCTGAATTTGCTGCTAATTTGGTTACAATTACGGCTGAAAGAGCCAAAGAAATCATCCGAATAAATAAAAAAGGACACAAACCAACCAGTTTGGAAGAAGAAAAACAGCAACCCAATGAAAAGAAAATTTCAACAGAATACGAAAATATTGTTGGACAAGACAGCTTAACTCGTTTTGATGCTCAAAAAAAAGAAGGAAAACAACAACAAAACCATCGAAAGAACAATTATCACCGCCACGGGAAAAGAAACGGGAATCAATAAAATTAGTTTATAGTAAACAATTTATAGAAATGATAAAAAAATCATTGATACTTTTCGTAATCATTTTAATGTCAATATCTTGCCATCAGAATGAAGTTTATTTTCAATACAATAAAATTCCAAACGGCGGCTGGAATAAAGATAGTTTGTTGAATTACGATATCCATATCACAGACAACGCCATATCCTATAATTTTTATATCCACGTTCGTCATCATGGCAATTATCCTTATCAAAATATCTGGCTTTTTTTACAACAAATGAATCCGGATAGCGCTATTACAAAAGATACAATTGAAGCATATTTAGCAGATCAATACGGGAAATGGCTAGGTTCAGGAGCGGGAAATTTAAAAGAAATGCCTATTATTTATAAAAAACAAGTTCAGTTTCCCGATACCGGAGTTTATCGTTTTAAAATTCGCCAAGGAATGCGTGATAGTCTTCTTCAAGGAATAAATGATGTTGGAATAAGAATAGAAAAGGCTGATTAATAATTGGTTATGGGGAAAAATAAACTTGCAAAATTTGCTGAATTGGAAACATTTCCACACGTGTTTCAAGTTCCTTCTTCTACTCTTTTAAAGGGAGAAGGATTTCCTTTAAAAGGAAAATGGAATACTGATTTTTTCAAAAACTCCAATCCGATTGTGCTCGAACTTGGCTGTGGAAAAGGAGAATATACGGTAGAATTGGCAAAACAATTCCCGGATAAAAATTATATCGGCGTAGATATTAAAGGAGCGCGCATTTGGACAGGAGCAAAAGAAAGCTACCTTAAGGAAATGAAAAATGTGGCTTTTATCCGTACGGATATAGAAATGATCGAACATTTTTTCGCAGAAAACGAAGTCAGTGAAATCTGGCTTACTTTTCCTGATCCGCAAATGAAAAAAACTACCAAACGACTCACGGCAACTAATTTCATTCAATCCTATTTAAAATTTCTGAAAAAAGATGGAATTATTCATCTAAAAACCGATAGTCCGTTTATGTTCACATACACATGCGAAATGGTAAGAATTAATAATTTGCCAGCATTAAAACAAATTGAAGACATTTACAATACCGAGAATATTGATAAAATACTGAATATCAAAACCTATTATGAACAGCAATGGCTTGAAAGAGGATTGACAATCAAATACATTTCTTTTCAACCATTAAAAAAAGAACATTACATTGAGCCGGAAATTGATATAGAATACGATGAATATCGGAGTTTTAAACGATTCAGGCGGCAACAATAATATATCTCATTTGTTATAAATTAAAAGTTGATTAAATTACAGTTACAGCACGATGACCCTTTATCCTAACTTAATACTCGAAGCTTTAAAGCATGTTCGCTATCCCGGAACAGGAAACGATATTGTTTCATCCGGAATGGTACAAGATAATATACGAATTGACGGGAAAAAAGTAAGTTTCTCTATATTATTTGAAAAAAATAATGATCCTTTTGCAAAATCAGTTGTAAAAGCTGCCGAGCAAGCTATCTTAACTTATATTGGTGAAGATATTGATATAAAAGGCAATATTACTATCGAAACAAAGCCGCAAGCTCCTCCAAAACCTGTTTCAATTCTCCCTAATGTAAAAAATATACTTGCTGTTTTTTCAGGAAAAGGCGGAGTAGGAAAATCAACCGTTGCTGCCAATTTAGCAGTATCATTAGCAGCTTTAGGTTACAAAGTTGGTTTACTTGATGCTGATATTCACGGACCTTCGGTTCCAAAAATGTTTGGCGTGGAGGATGAAAGACCTTTTGTAGAAGAAATTGACGGTAAGCATACCATTATTCCTCTGCAAAGATACGGCGTTAAAATAATGTCAATCGGTTTCTTTGTAGATCAAGAAAGTGCGTTAGTTTGGCGCGGAAGTATGTCAAGCAATGCGTTAAAACAATTAATAACCGATTCGGATTGGGGTGAATTAGATTATTTTATAATGGATTTACCTCCCGGAACCGGCGATATTCACCTTACATTGGTGCAAACAATGGGTATTACAGGCGCTATTGCTGTTACCACCCCTCAAGATGTAGCTTTAGCCGATGCACGAAAAGGAATTAATATGTTCTTGGGTGAAAAAGTAAATGTTCCGGTGCTTGGTTTAGTAGAAAATATGGCTTGGTTTACACCCGCAGAACTTCCTCAAAATAAATATTATATCTTTGGAAAAGATGGAGGAAAAAAACTTTGTGAAGAATTAAATATTCCTCTATTAGGACAAATTCCATTGGTTCAAAGTATTCGTGAAGGTGGAGATGAAGGAAAACCTATTTCCATAAACGAAAACTCACTTACAGCAAACGCATTTAAAGAATTGGCAACAAAAGTAATCGAAAGAATTGATTATAGAAATCAACATTGGGAAGCAACAAAAAGAGTTGAAATAGTTAAATAAATTTAAATTTTGTTTTTAAGTTTTGCGCGGCAACCAAATTATTAACATTTTTGTACGGTTTTTGTTATAAAAATGCCGTTCCTCAGATTTTTTAACCTAAAAAATCTATCATTCTAAAAAATCATCACACCTACTACTTACTACTAAAATTTTTATTTATGAAAAGATTTTTTGTCCTCTTTTTGTATTTCATTCCAACCTTGAAATCAAATACTCAAGAAATACATTTTATTACAAAAAAAAGTTTTGTTATACTTTTTTTATGCTTATCTATAACTACTTCTGGGGTTTTTGCTCAGACATACAATGATTGGTCAAAATGGTCAATTACTTTGGAGGGAGGAGTAAATAAATTCGATGGAGACATAATACAAAAATATAATGACATTACCCCCACATCTTTTAACAAAATCACTGTGGGGGGGTCAGTAGAATGTACCGTGACACCCGTTTGGAGTATGGGATTGGAATATCATTATTTACCACTATCTGCAAATGCGACGTATTCAAATTCTCACCACGCTGAATTTGTGGGAAAAATGCATAATCTTGATTATTTTATGTCATTCAACGTTATAAAATTATTTTATAGAAAGACACAGTCGAAGTGGGGCATTTGGGGGAATATTGGCGCAGGATATGCGTGGTATAAAAGTACTTATACAACCACGCGAGCAGGAATGAGCATACGAGATGGACATGGTAATTTATATACCGATTTTAATGATACAATTAATGATGGTAGAGCCGCATATGTTCCTATTGGATTATTAATTGAATATAATTTTACAAAAAACTTTGCGTTGGGCACAAAAATACAATACCGTGCGTATAATAAGGATTACATTGAACAGAGAATACAACACGGTGTTACAAATGATTTTATTGAACTTGCAACTCTTCAACTTCGCTGGAAATTTAATGCCAGACATAAAAACCACACCAGAAATAATAATGTATTGTTATTTGATAACGATACAATAACAGATAACTTTAAGGGAATACAAGAAAAAGTAGATTCATTACAAAAAAATCTTGCAATAATAACGCCATTAGTCGAAAAACATGAAAATTTCATTAATGAAAATGCTCCTGAAATTGAAAAAATTCCCGACTATAACAACAGAATTAAAAAACTGGAAAATATTATATGCCCTGACGGACCTGATACCGACAACGATGGAGTTCCTGATTGTAGAGATAAAGAACCGGATACACCGGAAAACACTCCTGTTGATTTTTGGGGAAGAAGCATTACCAGCTATGACGTGAATAGCGCTGCTGTATTCTTCGATTTTGACAAAACTGATCTTAATGAAGAAGCGCAAAGGGCTATCAGATATGCTGCCAATAAATTAAAATCCGATCCTTCATTAATTGTAGAAGTGCGTGGATTTACAGATAACATGGGTGGAGAAAAATACAATGAAGGGTTAAGTCAACGTCGTGCAAATAAAGTTAAAAATGAATTGGTTAAAGAATATGGTATTAATCCAGACAGAATTATAGCAAATGGCAAGGGAAAATATGATCCGGATGACAAAGTTATTCGTTACCGCCCATATCGTACAGTGATGTTTTTCTATAATAAATAAGAAAACCTTAATAATATTTCAAAGCCCACCTGGTATTGGTGGGTTTTGTTTTTTATATCGTTCGTATTTTCTTAACTTTGCCTTGTAATAAAAAAACAAATAATGAATAAAAAAGAAGACTTGCGAATCATTTTTATGGGCACTCCCGAATTTGCAGTGGAAAGTTTGAAAGAGCTTATTGAAGGCGGCTATAATGTTGTAGCTGTAATTACCATGCCTGATAAACCTGCGGGACGTGGACATAAAATGCAATTTTCCGATGTGAAAGAATATGCTTTGTCCAAAAATCTTCCTATTCTTCAACCTGAAAGACTAAAAGATGAAGCTTTTCTGCAAGAGCTTCGTTCATATCGGGCAGATTTGCAAATTGTTGTAGCATTCCGTATGCTGCCTGAAGTAGTTTGGAATATGCCCAAATATGGGACATTTAATCTCCACGCGTCGCTTTTACCTCAATACAGAGGAGCAGCGCCTATTAACTGGGCAATAATTAACGGCGAAAAAGAAACCGGAGCAACTACATTTTTTCTTACACACGAAATTGACACCGGAAAAATTATTCTTCAAAAAAAAACAACAATCGATGATACCGATAATGCCGGAAGTGTTCACGACAAACTGATGGAAATGGGAGCAAAAATGGTTACAAAAACCGTAGATTTGCTTTTGGATGATAAAATAAACGCTATTCCACAAGATGAATTTATTCGCAACGATGCAGAACTCAAATTAGCTCCCAAAATCTTCAAAGAAACCTGCGAATTGAAATTTAATTTATCGGTGGAACAAGCACACAATTTTGTACGCGGACTTTCACCTTACCCTGCGGCTTGGATAAATATTCAATTTCCACAAATGGATGAATCTATTATTTTGAAAATTTTTGAAACAAAACCGGAATTTTCTCAACACAAACACTCAGTTGGTAAATTAATTACAGACGGTAAAAAAGAGGCAAAAATTGCGTTGAAAAATGGATTTTTACATCTGCTTGAAATTCAAGCTCCAGGCAAAAAAAAGATGAAAATCGGCGATTTCCTGAACGGATTAAAGTAAAATCGTTTCTTCTTTTAGATGTAATACTCAATCGAAGAATTCACCCTTGTTTCAATACTAATTTCGTACGGTTGCTTCACATCGCCCATCACAAACACACTCTGAATGCCACTGATACTGCTCAATTTTCCCAATTTATTCAGTAAAAAATGCTGGTAATATTTCATATCGGGAGCTTGAATTTTGAGCAAATAATCAAAATCTCCCGAAATATTATAGCATTCCGTTACTTCCGGTAATTTTTGTATTTCTTCTGCAAATTCATTAGCTATCACAGCGTTGAGTTGTTTTAACTTCACATTGCAATACACGGCAAATCCTCTGTTGAGTTTCTCATAATCAAGAATTGCCATATATTTTTTTATAAATCCTTCCTTTTCCAATCTTTTTACCCTGTCGTAAACGGGTGTAGATGAAAGATTTACCTTCATCGCTAAGTCCTTTGTAGTTAATCTACCGTCTTCTTGTAAAAATCGAAGAATTTGCAAGTCAGTTTTATCGAGTTGATACATAAAAGAATAATTTTCTGTTTATAATGAAAAAAATGTCATTTAATAGAATAAAATATAATTCTAATACGACAAAAATAGTTATTTTTTCTGATTTATAAAATTTATTTGGAAAATATATCTGTTTCGATTTATTTTTGCAGTAAAATTACAAACTATAATTTCTCAATTTTGTTATAATACAAAAAAATAGTTTATCTAAAAAATATACGTTATGGCTAAAATAGCAAATAAAATTACAGATTTGATTGGAAATACTCCTTTATTGCAATTGAATAATTTCACTTCAAACAAAGGACTGGAATCCAACATTATTGCCAAGCTGGAATATTACAATCCTGCCGGCTGTGTAAAAGAGCGTATTGCGTTTGCAATGATTGAAGATGCTGAAAAGCGAGGACTTTTAAATAAAGATACCGAAATTATCGAACCCACAAGTGGAAACACAGGAATAGGTTTGGCAATGGTAGCGGCGTCGAAGGGTTATAAACTCACACTCACGATGCCTGAAACTATGAGTATTGAACGCCGCAAACTTCTGAAAGCGTTGGGAGCAAATTTGGTTCTTACACCCGGAGCGGAAGGAATGAAAGGCGCAATAAATAAAGCGAATGAACTTGCATCAGCTGGAAACGCTTTTATTCCGCAACAATTTGATAATCCTGCCAACCCTGCGATACACGAAAAAACTACCGGTGAAGAAATCTGGAGAGATACAGATGGAAAGATTGATATTTTTGTTGCAGGAGTTGGAACGGGCGGAACAATTAGCGGCGCCGGGAAAACCCTCAAAAAACACAATCCCGACATCAAAGTTGTAGCGGTAGAACCGACAGATTCGCCGGTTCTCTCCGGAGGAAATCCCGGACCGCATAAAATTCAGGGAATTGGAGCCGGATTTATTCCAAAAAACTACGATGGTTCTGTTGTGGATGAAATTATTCAGGTAAGCAATGACAATGCCATTCTTGCGTCAAGACAAGTATCGCGTGAAGAAGGACTTTTAGTGGGAATTTCATCGGGAGCCGCACTTTACGCCGCATCGCAATTGGCTTTGCGTCCCGAAAATAAAGGAAAAAACATTGTGGTAATTTTACCTGATACCGGAGAACGTTATCTTTCAACTCTTTTGTACGATTTTGACGAATATCCGTTGTAAACAGCGGTAAGCAGTAAGTGTTCAGCTTATTGAGTTGCATAAACTTCACAACTAATTGCTGAATGCTGACAACCACATAACAAATTAACTATTCAACTAATTAACAAATAATATGTCAAACAATCAGTTAAAATTTGAAACACTGCAAATACACGCAGGTCAGGAAGTGGATAAAACCACCAATTCCCGTGCTGTTCCTATATATCAAACCAGTTCTTATGTTTTTGATGATGCTCAACACGGCGCAGATTTATTCGGGTTACGGAAATTTGGTAATATTTATACACGTTTAATGAACCCGACTACCGATGTTTTTGAAAAACGCGTAGCTGCGCTCGAAGGTGGAGTTGCTGCATTAGCAACAGCTTCGGGACATTCCGCACAATTTATTGCGCTGAATACTTTTCTTGAAATTGGGGATAATTTTATCAGTTCATCCCATTTATACGGGGGAACTTACAATCAATTTAAAAATCAGTTCAAACGTTTGGGCGTTACCGTAAAGTTCACAGAAAACGATGCTCCTGAAAGTTTTGAAAAATTGATTGACGAAAAAACAAAAGCCATTTATATTGAAACTATCGGAAATCCCGATTTAAGCGTGGCGGATTTTGACGCTATCGCCGCTGTAGCAAAAAAACAGGATATTCCTTTGATTGTTGATAATACTTTTGCAGGAGCAGGTTATCTTTTTCGCCCGATTGAACACGGCGCAAATGTAGTGGTTGAAAGCGCTACAAAATGGATTGGAGGACACGGAACAACACTTGGCGGCGTAATTGTGGATGCCGGAAACTTCAATTGGGGAAATGGAAAATTTCCTGCATTTACAGAGCCCAACGACAGTTATCACGGATTGGTTTTTTGGGATGTTTTTGGCGCAAACAGTCCTTTTGGAAATATTGCCTTTATCATCAAAGCGCGTGTAGAAGGGCTTCGTGATTGGGGCGCGGCAATCAGTCCTTTCAACTCTTTCCTCTTAATTCAAGGATTGGAAACGCTTTCACTTCGTATGGAACGTCACGTTCAAAACACGCAAACACTTGCAGAATGGCTCGAAAAACATCCGAAAGTAGAATATGTGAATTACCCGGGATTGAAAAGCAATCAATATTATGCAAACGCACAAAAATACCTTCCAAAAGGTGCCGGTGGAGTTCTTACATTTAAAGTAAAAGGCGATGCTGAGAATGGCGACAAGTTGATTAACAATTTGGAACTTGTAAGTCATCTGGCAAATGTTGGAGATGCAAAAACGTTGATTATTCATCCTGCAACTACCACTCACGAGCAACTTTCAGCCGAAGATCAAAAGAAAGCCGGCGTAGAAAAAGGATTGTTGCGCGTTTCGGTAGGAATTGAAAATATTGCCGATATAATTGATGATTTTGAACAAGCTTTGGATAAACTATAAATAAGAATGTGTTGTAAATAACCTTTTCTGAGTTTCTCGGGAAAGGTTATTTTTTTGAATGATATTCTGCCAAATATTCCTGTTCCGTTTGTCCCGGAGTAGGATAAAAAATTGCCTTTTGCAAGCAATCTAAAGCATCCAAATCCATAATTGTGCTGTAACCTGCACGACATACAATCTTATTACATCCTTTCAACGCCGCAGCTAATTCTTTGCTTCCTAAATGAGAAAGAAGCGTGATATTTCCAATTGTTTTTAGATGATTTTCTTTTGATGGCAACCCTTGAACAATCAACGTTTTTTCCTTTTGATTTTGATATTTTTCAATCATCGAATTTTCAAAAATAGTGCGTTGCGGTTCCACTCCCGAAATAACAACAACCGTTTCAAAATCATCATTGGGATTGATTTTTTTTAATTCAGTAAATCGGGAAAGAGTTCCGATAAATTTTGCATTTTTTGGTAACGGATATTTATGCGATAAATCTCCGGAAAGTCCTCCGTTTTTTTCAAAATCCGGTATCCAACATTCATTGTATTTTTCAATGATGTATTTGTGCAAACGATAACCTACACATTCTAAAAAACGCAATATTTTCGGCATTTTTACCATTATTTGATGCGTAATATAAACCGAATGAACATTCTTATTCCACAATCCGAAACGATTATCGGAAATCACAACATCAAAATGTTCTTGTTCTAAAATTTGTTTCAGCCGCTTATTTTCTTGCTTTATTCCATTGAGAAGTTTGGGTAAAAAAACCAACATTGCCCAAAATTGCGATTTGCCTTTGGAGTATTTAACAGGATAAGATGGAAATTCAATGGTGCGTAATTCAGGAAATTGTTGTTGCAAAAACTTCAGAGGAAAACCATCAGAGGCAATTACTTCTTCGTTTCCTTTTTCCAATTCCGTGTGAATAATCGGAACACACCTCGAAGCGTGTCCTAATCCCCAATTCAGAGGGCAGACAAGTATTTTTTCTCCTCCATTCAAAACATAGCCTTATTAAAAACAAATTGCCGTTAAAAACGGCAGTTTGTTTGAGAAGTAAACATTTTATTCTTCCTTCTTCACATAGAAATACGTTTTTCCTTCTTCTTTTATATCGAAAGTGAGAATTTCTTTATCTTCACGATTTTCAAAATAGGAAAGCAACCCAAAATCTCCTCCGCAAAACAAACTGTGAATACCAAAAATACTTAAAAAGAAATAAAACATAGGTTGATTGTACGTTAAAACCATTCCGATAATAGTAAGAACAGCTATTGTAATTACCGGCGCTAATGCAACAATTTTAAATTGTCTGAAAGTAAGCACTTGTTTATCTGCCAGTACGAAAAATAAAAATTTCCTTACGCGCATACCGAACGAAAGTTTTTTCGCACCAACGAGTTTATATGCTGCTGCATGTATTAATTCGTGAACAGCTATAAGAAAAGTTACTGAAAAAAGTATTCCGCAAGCTAACCCCACTAAATTATCGAATTCCCGATGTTTTATAAACGGCATAAACGCTTTGAAACCGCCTATCATAATGGCAATCAATCCCATGACCTGATACATATTGGAAGTGGCAGACCAACTTCCACCATCGCCCATTTCCTTCATCACCACATGTTTCATATTTTTGTGGGAAAAAGCGTCTAATTTTTCGTATTCGGGACTATTTATTAATTCTTCGTATGTCATTTTTTATTATTTCTGGTTTCGAGTTTCAAGTTACAAGAGTTTTAAAACGCAGAACACGAAACTTGGAACTCAATTATATTTCTGCAACTAATTCTTTCATTATCTGCGTCATAAGCGGTTGCACTTTGTTTCCAATTTCTTGAACTTCTTCGTGCGAAACTTCCACAATTTTTCCCGGAACGCCTAAATCTGTAATTATCGACATACCAAAAACACGAATTCCGGCGTGATTTGCTACAATTACCTCAGGAACAGTACTCATTCCAACAGCATCGCCTCCACAAATGCGGAAATAACGATATTCAGCAGGCGTTTCAAAAGTTGGTCCCGATGTTCCTACATAAACTCCTTCCACTACTTTGATGTTGTTGCGTTTTGCAATTTCTTTCGCTTTTGCAATCAATTCTTTATCGTAAGCGTCGCTCATATCAGGAAAACGCACACCAAGTTCCTTGTAATTTTTGCCACGTAAAGGATGCTCGGGAAACAAATTGATATGATCGGTGATAATCATCAAATCGCCGATTTCAAAATCGGGATGCATCCCGCCTGAAGCATTGGAAACAAGAAGATTTTCTATTCCGAGCGCTTTCATTACGCGCACCGGAAAAGTAACCTGTTTCATATCGTATCCTTCATAATAATGAAAACGACCTTGCATCGCAAGTATTTTTACATCGCCTAATTTTCCGAAAATAAGTTTTCCGCTGTGTCCTTCAACGGTTGAAATCGGGAAATTCGGAATATTTTCATAAGGAATTTCTTGTTTTTCAGTAATTTGTATAACTAAATTACCCAAACCCGTACCGAGAATAATACCTGTTTTAGGCAGTACTGCTACTTTTGATTTAATAAAATCAGCGGTTTCTTGAATTTTTTCCAACATAATCGTAAATTTTTTGATTAAATATGTTTTCTTGGTTATTTAATATTTTTATATGCAAGGGCAACGCATAAATCTTCTTTTTCAATTCCTCATTCATATAATTCATTGACTTTAAGCGAGCCGCATCTTTTTCTGTGGTTAAAATTATTTTATTTCCCGTTTTTTCCTCTATTTCTTTTAATTCCTTTTCCGAAAAATAATGATGGTCGGCAAAAGTAATTGTTTCTATCGATTTAGCCAATTTTTCTATATAATTTATCATTGGAAAAGGATTAACAATTGCCGAAACCAACAAAATATCCAAATTTTTCAACTTTTTATTGTCTATTTTTTCTCCGTCAAAAACAGGATAAATTTCTCCATACTCCAAACCTGAGAAAAAAATATGTTGATATGATTTTGGATTGATTTCTTTTGTAATACGCTGAATATCTTCGCTTTTAGTATCCAGCGGACATTTTGTAACCATAATTATATCAGCTCTATCTGCATTTTTTCTTCGCTCGCGAAGGCTTCCGTAAGGCAACACAAAATCTTGTGTAAACGGTTTTGAAAAATCAGTAAGTAAAATGGATAATCCGGGTTTGATGTATTGATGTTGATAAGCATCATCCAATAAAATTACTTCCGTATCTGGTTTGATTTGAAGAATTTTATTTACTCCATGCACGCGTTTCTCATCTACAAAAACGGATATTTCAGAAAATTTGGAATGAATTTGAAAAGGTTCGTCTCCAATTTCATTGGCTGTGGTATATTCATCGGCTTTAACAAATCCTTTCGTTTTTCGTTTATAACCGCGACTCAAAACTGCCGTTTTATATTCGTCTTTCAACAAACGGATTAAGAACTCAATATGTGGTGTTTTTCCTGTGCCGCCTACAGCTAAATTTCCAATACTTATAATTGGTAATGGAAAAGATGTGGAAGTAAATATTCTTTTTCTGAAAAACAAATTTCTCACTTCCATCATATCGCCATATATTATTGATATAAAGCGTGTTAATGTGTTTGGACTGATAAAATTCAATTCGTAGTAAATCTTTTACACAAAGATAGAATTTTTTATTTTAAAAACAGAAAAAGACGACTAAAACAGCCGTCTTTTATTTTTTAATTGGAGTTGTATTTGAAATTTTGTTTCAATGTAATGATTTTGATACTTCCTCTGTTCACCCCTAATTAAACGTTACATCAAAAGGCATCAGTGCATATATTCCATTCATTTTTTGAGCTTGCTTAATTTGTTGCAGGATAAAATAATTTTCTCCCAATTGTTTTTTTACAATACGTATTTCTGACGCATCTTCAAATTCTTTTATAAAACGAGTGAAAAAATCTTCTTTTTCAGGATATGTTTTTACGTTATACTGGGTAAGATTTGCTTTTTTTGCTGCCAATGCAATAGCATCATTAATTGTTCCTAATTTGTCCACAAGTCCAAGTTTCATAGCATCTTCGCCTGTCCACACACGACCTTCAGCAATTGCTTTAATTTGATCCGGCGTTTTTCCTCTGCCTTCAGCGCATCGACTTACAAAAAGTTCATAACCACGGTTTACATAACTCTGCATTAAATTACGTTCTTCAGGTGTAAACGGGCGAGTAACTGAAATAGCATCGCTCATTTTATTGGTTTTTATTCCATCTGTTGAAAGTCCTAATTTATCATACAATCCTTTTACGTTGGGAATAATTCCAAAAATACCGATAGAGCCCGTGAGTGTGTTTGGTTGGGCAATAATAGTATCGGCAGCGCAAGAAATATAATAACCTCCGGATGCAGCATAATCACCCATTGAAACAATAACGGGTTTTTCCTTTTTGAGTTGCTTTATAGCATTGAGAATTTGTTCCGAACCATAAGCGCTTCCTCCGGGCGAATTTACACGGAAAACAACTGCTTTTATTGTTTTTTCTTGGCGTACATCATTAATGGTTTTTACCAAATCTTGAGAAACAATTCCATCTTCTCCACCATCCATATCAATTCCGCCAAAAGCATAAATTACTGCCACTTTTTCTTTTTCTAATTTTTTATTAGACGAAACTTTAACTAACTCTGAATTAGACACATAATATATGCTTTCATCCCTGTCTTGTTTTAAATATTCATTATTTATAACCGAATCCACTCCATCAACATATACCAGCGAATCAATCATTTTAGCTTTTAGGGCTTTATCCACCGGCTGAAACAACATCATTTGATCGGCAAGTGTATTTAATGAATCAATAGAAATTTTTCTGGAAACGGAAATTTCATTCAACAGATTTTTCCAAATAGAATTAGCAAAAACGGTAACTTGTTCCTTATTTGCATCGCTCATTTTATCCATAATAAATGGTTCAACAGCAGATTTAAAGGTACCAACTTTAACAACTTGCATTTCAACACCTAATTTGTCTAACGCTTTTTTGAAAAACATAGTTTGAGATGAAAGTCCTTGAAAATCGATCATTCCTTGTGGATTAAGCAACATTTTATCGGCTACCGAACAGAGATAATACATTTTTTGTGTATAAACATCGGCGTAAGCAACAATGAATTTTCCCGACTTCTTAAAATCCTCCAAAGCATCACGTATTTCTTTTACCGATGCGTATCCTGCAGATAATGCTCCGGCTTCCAAATAAATACCCTTGATGTTATCATTGTTTTTGGCTTTTTCAATGTTGGCGAGAACATCATCAAGTCCGATACTTTTTTCTTTCGCACGTCCAAACGGCGTAACAAAAAAACCTGAGAACGGATTATCCTGCGAACGTTCTACCAAATTACCATTCAGTTCCAATCTATAAACAGAATTCGGCTTTAACTTCACAACCTTATCGGTAGAACTTGCAACGATGCCAATAAAACCCATAAATAATATTATTCCAAGAAAAGTGGTAATAATAATACCCACAATGGTGGCAAGTGTAAATTTAAGAAATTGTTTCATGGTGATTTTTCATTAAATTATTTTTTACAAAGAAACAAAAATATTTTGAGAAACATATTAAACAAACGATAAAACCGTATTTAAAAGCGATTGTTTATCCATTCCGCCCGAATGTTTCCAAACCACTTTTCCGTTTTTAAATATTGCCAAAGTAGGAACTGCCCGAATTTGCAAAGCAGCAGCAATCTGCTGATTTTTATCTACATCCACTTTCAGTACGCGAGCTTTCCCTTGTACTTCTTTTCCTACAGCTTCAACAATAGGTGAAACCGCTTTACACGGTCCGCACCAGGTCGCATAAAAATCTACCAGTACGGGCTGACCGGAATTAATAATTTCTTGAAATGAACTCATAATTATTATTTGATTATTTATTTTTAAACAAAAAAAGAAGGCAGATGTTTCCGCCTTCTAAAAATGAAAAACGATTTATTTTATCTCTACTGTACGAGGCGCTTTTGGTTTTGCTTCTTCCCTTTTAGGAATTACAACATTCAAAATACCTTTGTCATAATTTGCTTCGATTTTTTCACCGTCAACGGTATGTGGCAGTGTAAACGAGCGACAGAATGATTGATAACTAAACTCACGTTTTGTGTAACGACCATTTTCGTCTTTTTCTTCACTATTTTCCTTTTTCTCAGACGAAATGGAAAGAACATCATTATGAACCTCGATTTTGAAATCTTTTTTGTCAAAACCGGGAACTGCTACTTCAATTTGATACTCATTTTCGTTTTCTTTTACATTTACCGAAGGCAATGTAGTGTTTGTTTTTGAGTAATTTTTGTTTGACCAATCCATTAATTCTCCATTATCAAAGAAACGGTCAAACCAAGGCGTTTGTGAAAATCTTACTAATGACATAATAAATTTCCTTTCTCTATAATTAAGTTAAACATTATTTTTTGTTATTCAACTTAATAGCAGCAAAAGAAATACCAACAGAAAAAACAGGACAGAATGTCATTAATCTGTTTTCCTTTTCAAATCATGAAAAAACATAACATTTTGGTTATCATAAAAATAAAAGAAAAAACACCTCAAAAAACAAGACATTTTGACAGCATTTTTATTAGTGTTTTTGGTTATCTATAAAAATAAGAGAAAATTTATACCTAATTTATCAATAATCGCAGTGACAATCCCATTTTTTACGCCTGGAGAGATTTATTTCGAAATAATAAGCAGCAATCACTCGAAAATCCATCGACATATCATCTCTTTTTGAAAATTTAGGATGGTATCCATCAATAAAGTCTGAGAAAAATTGCGTGGCTCTATATTCCGCACCTAAAGAAAACTGGTCATTTAAACGATATTGATATCCAAATCCGCCATAGATACATGGAGATTGTTCCTTATATTTAACTTTGTCGGAAGAACGAATTAAATCCGGATTTAAAAAACGTGCTTTTGCATAAGAATATCCGCCACCGCCAAACATATAAATATTGTTTGGATTGAAATCCTTCATATAACTACCGCCCAAAAGTGTTATTTCCAACTGTCCGCTATAGCCCCATTGTCTTGATTTAAACGCCATTTGACGATAGTTTAAGTGAGTTCCCTTATCGTCTCCTTGATAATGATTATTGATTTCGGTCAAGAAAGAAAACCCTATTCGGAAAGGAGTAGTGTATCTGAATCCTACAGCAAGTGACGTATTAATATCAACTAATGCAAATTTTTCAGCAACATATCCGCCAATGTCTCCATAAAGTTTTGTAATTCCGGTTGCTGCATAAACAGAGGTTTCCCCTAATTGAGATGAAGAAAAACTCCCCTGAGCAGAAGCGTCGGCAAGAAAAACTGAAAAGAAAATAATGTGCAAAAATAAAAATCTAACTAAAACGCTTCTAACCTTCAACATGTGTATCATAGTATAGGAACAAAACAAAAGTGTCTCTCATCTTTCTGACGCAAAAATAGTTTAATATTTTGTCTTTTTGTTTGTTTTGGTATTAAAAAAAGTTTTTATTGTGCAAATACAGTCAATTATTCTGCATTTATGTAAATCGTTTTTACATTCTTATAACAAATTGATTCATTTTACTAATATCGAAAACTACTTCCTCCCACAAATTCCCTCAAAAGAGAAGTTGGAGGAATTTCACGATCGGGAATAGACATAAAGTATTTTAAAAATTTTAATAAACGGTGTGTTTCGGTATATTCATCGCAATATTTAGGAACTTGTTCTAAAATTGGTTCGGCATATCTTTTTAACACGGCAAGTTCGAATATAAGAGCGGAATTAAACATAATATCGGCATTTTCCTGATACGGGAAAATCCATTTTTCCTCTCCACGACGTACACTTGAGTATCTTGCAATTGTTTCACGCGCAGAATAACCTCTATATCGATAATCACGTATCACACGCCGAAGCAAACGCGTGTCTGCCGTTGGAATCCAATTATGTTCGTCAATAGAAATGGTGGTAAGCGCCGAAACATATATTTTAAATGTTGTTTCTGCCGGAATACTTTTTGTTAACTCCGGATTTAAAGCGTGTATTCCTTCTAAAATAAGAATAGTATCATCTTCAATTTTAAGTTTGTCTCCTCTAAAATATCTCTTTCCGTCTTCAAAACTAAACGTGGGAATATCTATTTCTTTTCCACTTAACAATTCTTGCAACTGCAAATTGAAAAACGGTAAATCTAATGCGTGTAGCGATTCAAAATCAAAATCTCCACTTTCATCTTTTGGCGTATGTTCTCTGTCCACAAAATAATTATCCAGCGATATTGTTTTTGGTTTCATTCCGCTTACCATTAATTGCACAGAAAGTCGTTTGCTAAAAGTGGTTTTGCCCGATGAAGAAGGACCAGAAATTAACACCAGTTTTACTTTCGGTCTTTGTTGAATCATATCGGCAATGGAAGCCACTTTCTTTTCGTGGAGAGCTTCCGCAATTTTTATCATATTGAATGCCTGTCCGTTTTGCGTACTTTGATTAAATTCGCCAACCGAAGTCATCCCCATAATTTTATTCCATTCCAAATATTCTTTGAAAATATCAAACATTTTTGGTTGCAGAATCATATTTTCAAGTACTGAAGGATTTTCTCTGTCAGGCACTTGAAGAAGCATTCCATCGTAATAAGGAATTAAATCAAAAATATCTAAATAACCTGTAGAAGGGAGTAAGATGCTGGTATAATAATCTATGAAATTTCCAATACGATAATAACGCAAATATGGCTCGCCAAAACTGTCGAAAAGCGCGTCTTTGCTTGCATGATTTGTTGTGTTATTAAATAATTCTTTTACCTGTTCTTTTTGTTTTTCTTCACAAATAATTGACTCGTTTTTTTCAATTATTTCTTGCATTCTCGATTTAATTTGAGCAACAATAGCAGAAGAAATCGGCTGCCCCAAGTTATCAATTTGGCAGTAATAACCTTTCGAAATCGGATGTTCTATTTGTAAAATTGCTTGCGGATAAAGATCATTTACAGCTTTTGCAAGCACCATAGAGAGCGTACGGACATACACGCGCATTCCCGATGGGATACTTGAATCAATAAATTCAATATCTTTTGGTTTGTAAACAAGAAAATTAAGGTCTTCTACTTTGTAATTCACCCGTGCAGCAACAACCCTGTATTTTAAATTTATACCTAAATCGTTGTATATTTCAAGTAATGACGTGCCTAATGGATAACTGTGATATTTTTGTGTGTTTTTACAGTAAATTGTTACGTTTTTGTCCATACATTCTCAATAATATTTCTTACTCTTTCAAACTAAAATTTCAAACTATTTGGATGATTTTTTAAGTTGTTTTTGTATTTTATTTATAGCATTTTCTATTGATTTTTCCGGTTCAATTATGTTTTTTTCGCCCCAAAAATCGGAGTCGCTAAACCCTGAAATTGCATCAAATAAAACTACGTTTGGGCGAATTAAAGTTTTGTTTTTGAACGTACTTTTATCTACTTTTTCTTTCCAATTTGTTGCAGCCATCTCAATGGAGCTATTGTAATATGTGTTGAAAAATTTCTTTTTCCAATCGATTTTTAATCCCAAATCTACCCGGCTGTAAGAATATCGCCATTTCCCGTCAGTTAATTTATAATCAATTAAATAATGAGCTTTTGTGGCAAAAACACGCGCATTAAAAGGTTTTTTACGAATAAATAACATAGCCGCCACTTCCGGTTGTTGCAAATTAACATCGAAATCGGCTTTCGCTAAAGCATAAGTTTGGGCATCAATGTATAATTTCCCATATAAAAGAGGGTCTTTTATCGCTGCATTTTGCTTAAATCCAACCACATAAATCAATCTTTCATCAATCCGTTCGTTTCCTTCATATTCAAAAGTATAGTCATTCAAATTATCCCACGTTAAAAAATATTCGGGATATTTTATTACGTCTATAAAAAGTGTATTAAAAGGTCCGCCCATAAGTTTGAAAACCACTGTATCTAACTTGTTGTAATCGGTACTTTTCCTCGACCTGAACAAAGATACTTTATCTTGTTGATAATTGTTGTAAGATTGTTTATAAATATCTACAATTGCTTCCGAAATCGATATCGGAGTATTTTTTTTGCGAATAATTTCTCTATAAAATGCATTCATTAACATATCTTCGCCGCTGTAATTTTTCGATCTTTCATCCAACATTCTTTTTACCAGTTCCAACGCATCGTTAGGCAGCACATCAATTTCCGGCAACGTAAACCCTAATTGAGTCAAACCTATTTTATTTTTTTGTTCCTTTAATGAATTTATCGGCACTCTTAATGTTTCGTATCCTATGAAATTAATTTCAATGCTTCCGTCTATTAAAGAAACAGGAATTTTCAACAGGAATTCGCCTTCAGAATTGGTTACGGTAGAAATATTGGTAGAGACAACACTTATGTGGGCAAAAGGCAATTTTTCACCGTTTTTTTTATCAATTACTACACCCGAATAGGAATTGTAAGCAGAATCTGCTTTCTGCAGAAGTACATTATTTGCAGCCATCATATTAGTAACTGCAAATAGCAGACATAAAAGCACAAAATATTTTTTGATGCTTTCTTTTTGATTTTGTTTAATGGCAAACATAATTGTAATTATTTAAGTGAATCTATTTTTAGTTCCATAAATCATGCAAAACCTCTGTTGATTTTATTTTCTGAAAATCAGGCAAATGCAGCTTGTAATACTCAATCAATGAATTCAAAAGTTCAGCTCTTCTGTTTTTTGTCAAAGATAATACATTCAAATTATTAAAATTCATTTCCATCAACACTTTAAAACTTTCCACATTTTCTTTTTGTAAAAAATGTGTATGACTGGGCTGAAAATGCTCGAAAACACCGTTTTGCAAATCGAAAAAATTGGCTGTTTCCATTCGCTCCACGTTAGGAGAAAAACCCAAATGCTCCGAGAGTTTTACCAAAAAACACAAATGAAAATTACCCAGTCCTTGCTCACATTTATCCAGTTCAAAAACCGATTTTTCCAAAAAATCATATAAATTTTCATCCGCTTCGGTATGTTTAAGCGTTTTATGCAGTATTTCCGCCATAAAAATAGCCAATGAACTTTTTACCGGATGAAACGGAATTTCAAAAAAAGGTTGTACAATTCTCACTTCTTTCAAATGCTGGACGTTATTCTTAGGATAATGCGCAAAATCAATTTCCAACACTGAAAGCGGCTGTAAAAAAGCGCTTTTGCAAACAGACTTTTTCTTATTTATACCACGCACCATAAACGATAATTTTCCAAACTGCCGAGTATAAATATTCACAATATTGGAAGAATCCGAATATTTTACCTGATGAAGAACAATTCCTTTCGTTTTTACCTGCATATTGAATCAATCTCTCTACAAATGTACAATATTTTCAAATTTTCTGATAAGATTTATTTCAAATTTTCTTAAAAACGTCATTTTCACTATCTTTGCACTCCTAAAATCAGAAGTTAGAAATTAGAATAGTAAGAAAATGGAACTTGCAAGCAAATACAGCCCGGCGGAAATTGAAGATAAATGGTATGAGTATTGGATGAAAAACGGTTTTTTTCATTCGGAACCTGATGAACGTGAACCTTACACAATTGTGATTCCACCGCCAAACGTAACCGGCGTGCTTCACATGGGACATATGTTGAATAATACTATTCAGGATATTTTGGTGCGTCGTGCGCGCATGTTAGGTAAAAACGCCTGCTGGGTTCCGGGAACCGATCACGCTTCCATTGCTACCGAAGCAAAAGTGGTGGCAAAATTAGCTTCCGAAGGAATTAAAAAAACCGATTTGTCGCGTGAAGAATTTCTCAAACACGCTTGGGATTGGACTCATAAACACGGCGGAATTATCCTTGAACAGCTTAAAAAACTCGGCGCTTCGTGCGATTGGGAACGAACCGCTTTCACAATGGACGAAAAACGCTCCGAAAGTGTATTGAAAGTTTTTATGGATTTATACAACAAAGGTTTGATTTATCGTGGTGTGCGAATGGTAAATTGGGATCCAAAAGCGCTTACGGCACTTTCTGACGAAGAAGTAATATTTAAAGAACAGCAAGGAAAGCTCTTCTACCTCCGTTACAAAATCGACGGTGAAGATGGATATGCAGTTGTGGCTACAACCAGACCTGAAACAATAATGGGTGATACTGCTATGTGTATCAATCCAAACGATCCTAAAAATCAACATTTGAAAGGTAAAAAAGTAATTGTTCCATTGATTAATCGTGTTGTTCCGGTAATTGAAGATGAATATGTGGATGTGGAATTTGGAACGGGATGTTTAAAAGTAACTCCTGCACACGATGTGAATGATTATATGCTGGGTGAAAAATACAATCTTCCTTCTATTGATATTTTTAATGATAACGGAACGTTAAACGAACACGGTGAAATGTATGCCGGAATGGATCGTTTTGATGTACGAAAACAGATCGAAAAAGACCTTGAAGCTGCCGGTTTACTTGAAAAAACAGAACCTTACACTAATAAAGTAGGTTTTTCGGAACGTACGGATGTGCCGATTGAACCAAAACTTTCTATGCAGTGGTTCTTAAAAATGGAGCAATTGGCGCAACCTGCTTTGAAAGCGGTGATGGACGATGACATTAAACTTTATCCGTCAAAATTTAAAAATACTTACCGTCACTGGATGGAAAACGTAAAAGATTGGTGTATTTCACGTCAGCTTTGGTGGGGGCATCGCATTCCTGCATATTTTCTTCCTCAGGGAGGTTTTGTTGTTGCTTTGAGCAAAGAAGAAGCTTATGAAAAAGCTTTAAAAATGGTCAATTATCCGTTATCAATGGATGATTTACGTCAGGATGAAGATTGCTTGGATACTTGGTTTTCTTCTTGGTTGTGGCCGATTTCTGTTTTTGACGGAATAAATCAACCTGAAAATAAAGACATTCAATACTATTATCCGACAAACGATTTGGTAACCGCTCCCGAAATTTTATTTTTCTGGGTAGCGCGTATGATTATTGCCGGATACGAATATGAACACGAAATGCCTTTCAAAAATGTATATCTTACCGGAATTGTACGTGATAAATTGGGGCGTAAAATGTCAAAATCATTGGGGAATTCTCCTGATCCGTTGGAATTGATTCCCACATACGGAGCTGATGCGGTTCGTTTGGGAATGTTGCTTACTTCGCCTGCCGGAAACGATTTGCCTTACGATGACTCCCTTTGCGAACAGGGAAGAAATTTCAACAACAAAATTTGGAACGCTTTCCGTTTGGTAAAAGGATGGAGCCTCCCCCCAACCCCCTCCACAGGAGGGGGAGAAATATCCCAACCTGCATCTGCAAAAGTGGCTGTAAAATGGTTTGAAGCGCAATTAAACAAAGCTTTAGCTGAAATTGAAGATTTATTCGGAAAGTATCGCCTTTCGGAAGCGTTGATGGCTGTGTATAAACTTTTCTGGGACGAGTTTTCATCCTGGTATCTTGAAATGGTGAAACCTGCATATCAACAACCCATTGATAATGAAACTTATAATGCTACTCTTGGATTTTTCGATGCGCTGTTGAAAGCGTTGCATCCGTTTATGCCGTTTATCACCGAAGAACTTTGGCAGGCGCTTGAAGACAGAAATGAAGGTGAAAGTATTATGATGCAAATGATGCCAAAAACTCAAAGTGCAGATGAAAAAGTGATTGGTGATTTTGAAAAAACAAAAGAAATTATTGCCGGAATTCGTACTATCCGTTTGCAAAAAAATATCCCGAATAAAGAAACATTGAAACTGCAAATTAACGGCGAACACAATGCGGATTTTGACGCGGCGATTGAGAAACTTTGTAATCTGGAAAATATTGAAAAAACTTCGGAAAAAGCGCCGGGCTCAGTTTCTTTCTTGGTAGGAACTACGGAATACACTGTTCCGATGGGCAGTTTGATAAATGCCGAAGAAGAAATCAAGAAAATGGAAGCTGAAATTGTGTATTTGGAAGGTTTCTTAAATTCTGTGATGAAAAAACTTGGCAACGAAAAATTTGTGACCAATGCCAAACCGGAAATTGTAGAAGCGGAACGCAAAAAACAAGCCGATGCGGAAAGTAAAATCGCATCGTTGAAAGAAAGTATTTCGGCTTTAAGGTAACGTAGTGATGTTACATAAAAAACGGTTCCAGTAAGAAAATAACAGAAACCGTTTATATTTTTATAGAAAGAACAATTTTACAATCCTAACACATCCAAATCAACTGCAAATACCGATTTCGCATCCAATTTATATTCCGGAGAAACAATTGCATCGGTTGTAACGGTAGTTTTAAAAGTGATTTTATCTTTTAAGAAATAGTCTTTTAAATCCACATCTTTGCAATTCAAAGTGATGGTTGTTAATCTTGTCCCATCAGAATCAGGAACATCTTTTTCCGCAACCAGCGTTTCAGGTAAACCTTCAGCAGCAATGTAAATTTTTATAGACTTGAAGAAATTTAAATCTCCGTCAGAAGGTGATTTTATTACCAATTCAAACTTTTCCAGCGAAACTTTTTCTACCATATTTAAATTGTATCCCTGATTTCCTAACGATGTCTCTGTGTTTGTTTGTACTTCAGGAGTTTCAATCGGAGTCGGACTCGCTAAAATTGGCAAATTGTCAGGAATTACAATTTCTACACTATAAGGCAGTTTAATAATGGTTAACTTTGATAGTTCTTTACATCCAGTCAAACCAATTGCAAATAACGCAAAAATAAAAGGAATCAGTTTTTTCATAAATGTAATTTTTAATAAGTTTATATTGATTTTAATGACAAGCTTTTGATTTTCAACAAAATTATGAACAAGAAAGTTCAAAAATCAAACCTTTTTATTTTGTGTAATAAGAAATAATACAAAACATAAACGTAATTTTTAGGTTCCGCTTATGTTTTTACTGTTTCTTTACCTTATCCGCGCTCACAATTTTGAAAACTTTATCGTTTCTGCGTACAAGTTCTTTTGTTTTAATAGAAAAATAGGTTCCTTTTTCCACTTTTTCCACCGGTTTTAGTTCCACACGCATTTCATCAATAATATCTTCATAAGCGCCGGTAGTTTCGCCTGTAATTAAAATTTCATCGCCTGTTTGCAAATGTTGAGTTTCAAGCAAAATTTCCGCAACGCCAATTTTATTGAAATAATTAGTTACCTTCCCAATGTAAATCTTGCGATGTGTCGCTTCCGAACCGTAATTTTTACTCCACTCCCCTAACCTTTGACCTAAATAATAACCGTTCCAGAATCCGCGATTAAAAACACGAGCCAGACGTGCGTCCCAATCTGCAATTTTTTCATCGGTAAAATCATTATTCAAAGCGGCTTCAACCGCTTCATTGTAGCAGGTAACCACTGTTTTTACATATTCAGCGCCTCGCGCGCGACCTTCAATTTTGAAAACACGTACGCCTGCTTCCAGCATTTCGTCCACAAAACCAATGGTTTTCAAATCTTTGGGCGACATAATGTACTCGTTGTCAATTTCCAACTCTATTTCACTGTCTTTGTCTTTTACATTATAACCTCTACGGCAAATTTGATTGCATTCACCGCGATTGGCAGAAAGATTTTTTTCGTGCAAACTCAAATAACATTTTCCCGAAACCGCCATACAAAGCGCGCCGTGGCAAAACATTTCAATACGGATAAGTTCGCCGTTTTTTCCTTTAATTTGCTGCTCAATAATTGCATTGTGAATTTCTTTAACCTGTTTCAGGTTCAATTCCCGAGCCAAAACAACCACATCGGCAAATTGTGCGTAAAATTTCAGCGATTCCACATTTGTGATATTCAATTGGGTTGAAAGATGCACCTCCACTCCTACATTGTTCGCATACATCAACGCGGCAACGTCCGAAGCAATAATAGCTGAAACCTGTACTTCTTTCGCCGTGTCGATAATTTCACGCATTAAAGTCATATCGTTATCATAAATAATTGTATTTACCGTGAGATAACTTTTTACATTATTTTCGTTGCAGATTTTTACTATTTTTCGCAAATCGTCGGTAGTAAAATTACTGCTCGACTTGCTCCGCATATTCAGTTTTTCAATACCAAAATATACCGAATTTGCTCCGGCTTTGATTGCTGCCGCCAAGCTTTCCCAGCTTCCGGCAGGAGCCATAATTTCTATATCTTTTCGTAGTAACATCAATTTTTTATTTAAAAAACGATTTTCGGCACAAAATTACATCATATTTTTCAATTTGCACATAATAAGAATTACAACTTCAATTATGTATATCTTCTACCATTATATATGAAATGTATTTATATTTGATTTTCAATTATTTTCATTACAGACTTAAAAATAAATCATAAAAATCACAATAATCATAGTTCAGACTATTATTTTT
Source organism: uncultured Paludibacter sp. (assembly GCA_900498215.1). Lineage (GTDB taxonomy): Bacteria > Bacteroidota > Bacteroidia > Bacteroidales > Paludibacteraceae > UPXZ01. The sequence goes on from LR026962.1 coordinate 2,013,280, forward strand.
TATAATTTTGCACTTATTATGCAAATAGCAAACATACAATTTTCGGAACATCCGCTGTTTTTAGCTCCAATGGAAGACGTAACCGATCCGGCATTTAGGCTTTTATGCAAACGTTTCGGAGCCGAAATGGTTTACACGGAGTTTGTTTCAGCTGATGCTTTGATACGAAACGTGAAACGCACGGAACAAAAACTTACACTGCACGATGAGGAACGTCCCGTTGCCATACAAATTTACGGTCGTGAAACAGATGTAATGGCAGAAGCCGCAAAAATTTGCGAACAGGTAAATCCCGATATTATTGATTTGAACTTTGGATGCCCTGTAAAACGTGTGGCAGGAAAAGGAGCCGGAGCGGGAATGTTGCAAAATCCCGAAAAAATGTTGGAAATAACCGCAGAAGTTGTAAAAGCCGTTAAAGTTCCTGTAACCGTAAAAACACGTCTGGGTTGGGACGAAAACAGCAAAATCATTGTTGATTTGGCGGAAAAATTGCAAGATTGCGGCATTGCCGCGCTTACCATTCACGGAAGAACACGTTCGCAAATGTATAAAGGCGAAGCCGATTGGACATTGATAGGCGAAGTGAAAAATAATCCGCGAATGAAAATTCCAATAATAGGAAACGGTGATGTTACAACACCTGAAAGAGCCAAAGAATGTTTTGATAAATACGGCGTGGATGCAGTAATGATAGGGCGTGCAAGCATTGGAAAACCTTGGATTTTCGCCGAAGTGAAAAATTACTTGGAAACGGGCGAAAAACAAACTTTGTTAAACTTCGACGATCAAAAAAACATTTTGAAACAGCAAGTGTTAGATGCTATTAAGTGGCTCGACGAACGAAAAGGAATACTTCATTCAAGAAGACATTTAGCGGCAAGTCCCGCATTCAAAGGCATTCCGCATTTTAAGGAAACCCGCATCGCTATGCTTAGGGCTACAACAAAAGATGAATTGTTTGGAATAATTGATAATATCGAAAATCCTGAAATATAACATATTAATTAACCTTATTCATTCATTTTAATAATTAAATAGAAATCTTATGTCAATCTTAAAAAAATCTTCCATTATGGGAAGTTTATTAATTGCATCGATCTTTATGATGAATTCTTGTAATAAAAAAACATCAGCAAAAGAACAAACTGCAGGTATTCAACTTGCAAATTTGGACACTACAGCCAAACTCGGCGATGACTTTTATCAATATGCTTGTGGCGGCTGGATGAAAAATAATCCGTTGACAGGCGAATATTCCCGTTTCGGAAGTTTTGATAAACTTGCAGAAAATAATCGCGAACAACTAAAAGGATTAATTGAAGAAATTGCTTCAAAACCGGCAAAATCGGGTTCGGTAGAGCAAAAAATTGCCGATATGTTTAATTTGGCAATGGACAGCACAAAATTAAATACCGATGGCGTTTCTCCTCTTAAAGCCGATTTAGATAAAATTGCCGCTATTAAAGATAAAGAAGGAATAGAAAAAGCAATTCCTGAATTGATGCAACAAGGAATTCATCCTTATTTTGGAATTTATGTAGATGCCGACCCTAAAAGCAGCAAAGAAAATCTGCTTCAAACTTATCAGGGCGGTCTTGGTATGGGACAACGCGATTATTATCTTGAAAATGATGCGAACACTAAAAATATTCGGGATAAATACCAAATTCACGTAGCAAAAATGTTTGAATTAACCGGATTTGACGCCGCAACAGCTCAAAAAAATGCAGCTGATGTAATGCGCATTGAAACCCGCTTGGCAAAATCGGCTTACGACAATGTAAAGCTACGCGACCCGCAAGCAAACTATAATAAAATGGCTGTGGCTGATGCTCAAAAATTGGTTCCTGAAATAAACTGGGATAATTTATTAGCCGGATTGAATTTGAAAGACGTCAAAAATCTCTCTATTTCTCAAAAAGAAAATATGGTGGAAGTAGGTAAAATAATTAACTCGGAACCAATACCCGTGCAAGTTGCTTATTTACAGTGGAATGTAATTAACGATGCTGCATCTTATTTGAGTGACAGTATTTACAAAGAACATTTTGATTTTTACGGCAAAGTAATGTCAGGAAAACAACAACCTCAACCCCGCTGGAAACGCGCAGTAGCAAACGTGGAAGGTTCGCTGGGAGAAGCCGTAGGACAAATGTATGTGAAGAAATATTTCCCTCCTGCAGCCAAAGAACGTATGGAAAAATTGGTGAAAAATCTTCAAAAATCGCTGGGTGAACGTATTAAAGGACTTACTTGGATGGGAGACAGCACCAAACAAAAAGCGCTGGAAAAATTAGAAGCGTTTTATGTAAAAGTAGGATATCCAAATAAATGGAGAGATTACAGCAAATTAGATATCAAAAAAGATAATTATTGGGAAAACATAAAACGCGCAAGCAAATTTGAAAGCGATTATATGTTTGCTAAACTTGGTAAACCTGTGGATAAAGATGAATGGTTGATGACACCGCAAACTGTAAACGCTTATTATAACCCGTCGACGAATGAAATTTGTTTCCCTGCCGGAATTTTGCAATATCCATTTTTCGATATGAATGCCGACGACGCTTTCAATTATGGTGCAATCGGAGTGGTAATCGGACACGAAATGACACACGGATTTGATGATCAAGGGCGTCAGTTTGATAAAGACGGAAATCTTAAAGATTGGTGGACGGCAGAAGATGCCAAAAAATTTACTGAAAATGCAAATAAACTGGCTGATTTTTACAGCAATATTGAAGTTGCGCCGGAAACAAAAGCAAACGGTAAATTTACACTTGGTGAAAATATTGCCGACCAAGGCGGTTTACAAGTTTCGTATTTTGCTCTTCAAAATGTGTTGAAAACAAATCCGCTTCCTGTAAAAGACGGTTTTACTCCCGAGCAACGTTTCTTCTTGGCTTATGCTAATGTTTGGGCAGGCAATATTCGTCCTGAAGAGATTTTGAAACGTACCAAAACCGACCCGCATTCACTTGGAAAATGGCGTGTAGACGCTGCGCTTCCTCACATTGAAGGTTGGTACAAAGCATTTGATATTAAGCCGACAGATAAAATGTATGTGGCTCTGGAAAAACGTGCAATAGTTTGGTAAAACTTTATCCTAAGGAGAGAGACTTTTAAAACACAAAACATCCCGATTGAAAATTTCAATCGGGATGTTTTGTGTTTAGTTGTTCTCGTCCAAATCAACCTTTTTAATACGTTTATATTTTTTCTTGGACGTTTCTATCTTTTGATATAAAATCGGCTTCCCGTGAGCGTTTATTTCATCTTCACGGCTTTGTTTCCTCGCGGATTTAATAATATCTTTTATTTGATCGTTTTTTTTCTTTTTCCGTTTCATCTTCTATTCAATAAATCCTTGTTCTTTCAACCAGTTTTTAAGCGCTTCGGGCCAGTTATCAGAATCAATTCCTTTAGGTCTCATTCCAAAACCGTGTCCGCCTTTTTCATACTCGTTTAACTGCACCGGGATATTATTTTTTTTTAGAGCTTCCGCCAAATTTTCGCTATTTTTTATGGGTACGGTTTTGTCGTCTTTAGCGTGAAAAATAAATGTAGGCGGAGTGCTTTTTTTAACTTGCAGTTCATTTGAATACAATTTTACCAACTCTTCCGAAGGTTTTTTACCTAACAAATTATTTCTTGAACCTTTGTGTGTAAATGTGCTATCCATCGTTACCACAGGATAACCCAAAATCATAAACGCAGGACGCTGTGATTTCTTTCTGAAATGAGTTCCAACAGTGGAAGCTAAGTGTCCTCCGGCAGAAAATCCCATCACACCTATTTTATTTTTGTCTATTCTCCATTTTTTAGAATTTTTTCTGATAATGGAAATGGCGGTCTGCGCATCTTTTAACGGAATTTTATAGTGTCCGTTAGGCATTCTGTAATAAAGAACAAATGCCGAAACACCTAATTGATTGAACCATTTGGCAATTTCTTCGCCTTCTTTAATTACAGAAACACCGCTGTAACCTCCACCGGGACAAATCAATACGGCAGTTCCGTTTGCTGTTTCCGCAGGTGCAATAAAACTCATTATTCGAGGTTTGCTAATATCAAGAATAAAATCTTTGTCGCGCCAGCTTTCTTTATTTTTGAGTTCGTTGCTCTCCGCCGCGCCCTTTGGATAAAGTAATATTTTTTCTTGTGAAGTCATTTTGAATGACAATAAAAGTAAAGCAATGATTAAAAAATTATGTTTTCCCATACAATAAACAGATTTACGAAATAAGATTACAATTGCATCTTCGTTCCACCATTTGTGTGGAATAAATCGGCACGTGTAATAATTACCTCCTTTACGCCCGCTTTGAGCGCATCAAAAGCATTATCAATTTTAGGAATCATTCCACCTTGAACCACATTTTCTTCTATTAGTTTTTTATAAATATCGCCAGTGATGATTGGAATTACACTTTCATCATTATTTTCATCAGATAATACTCCTTTTTTCTCGAAACAATACATTAATGTTACATCAAAATATTTTACCAATGCTTTGGCTGCTTCACCTGCAATAGTATCAGCATTGGTATTCAACATATTTCCTTTACCGTCGTGTGTGAGTGGTGCGAGCACAGGAACTATGTCTTTCGCAATCAAATCAGCTAAAATTTCAGCGTTTACTTTTTTTACGTCGCCAACAAAACCATAATCTACCTCTTTTACAGGGCGTTTATCAGAAATCATATAATTCATATCGGCTCCGGTTAGTCCCAACGCATTTATTCCTAACAATTGTAAACCGGCAACAATTTGTTTATTTACTAAACCTCCATACACCATTGTAACCACTTTGAGCGTTTCTTCATCGGTAATTCTGCGTCCGTTTACCATTTTACTTTCCACTCCAAGTTTTGACGCTAAAGCCGTAGCAGAACGTCCTCCACCGTGTACAAGTACTTTATGACCTTCTATTTTGGAAAAATCCAAAAGCAGTTGTTTGAGCGAGTCCGGTTCTTCTACAATTTTTCCACCAACTTTTATAAGGATAAGTTTTTCTTTAACCATTTTGGATGAAGTTATTTTTAGAGCTTGTTTAGGCAATGGAGGAATATTATCGTTTACACATTTATGTTCTGTATAAAGATTTTTTTTCTCCATATCATTTTTTCATTCAAAAAATAATTAAAATTCTATCAATGCGTGTACATCTTTCGCCTCTCCAAGACGTTTGATGCCTTCAAGAAATGTCAAATTAATAAGGAAACTAACATAAATAGGATTGTTCCCGAAATTTTTCAACAACTGCAAAGCAGCATTTGCGCTTCCACCTGTAGCAAGTAAATCATCGTGAAGAAGAATAACATCGTCGGCTTCAATAGCATCTTTATGAATTTCAAGCGCATCAGCGCCATATTCAAGTGAATAATCTACTTTGAAAGTTTCTGCCGGAAGTTTCCCCGGTTTGCGAAGTAATACAAAACCGGCGTTCAGTTTGTAAGCCAATATGCTTCCCAAAACAAAACCGCGACTTTCAACGCCTACTACTTTTGTAATGCCTTTGTTTTTGTAGTACTCATAAAGTTCATCTGCCATATAATGAAGCACTTCAGCATCTTTTAATGCCGTGGTAATATCTTTGAATTGAATTCCCGGAACAGGAAAATCAGGTACGTTTCTTATAGATGCAATAACTTGTTCTAAATTCATATTTTCGTTTTTTAAATGTTTTCCAATAATCTTTTAATTACAACTTGTGCCGAAATTTCACGATTGGCAGCTTCAGGAATTACAATGGATTGCGGACTTTCAATCACATCGTCGGTTACAATCATATTTCTTCTCACCGGAAGACAATGCATAAAATAAGCGTTGTTGGTGAGCGCCATTTTTGCGCTGTCTACTGTCCAGTTTCTATCAGTACTTAAGATTTTTCCATAATTCGGATCTTGATAGGCAGCCCAATTTTTAGCGTAGATAAAATCGGCTCCTTCAAATGCTTTTTTCTGATTATATTCCATTTTTGCACCACGCACAAATTGCTCCGCCAATTCATACCCTTCAGGATGTGTAATTACAAAATCCACATCGGCTTCATTCATAAAATCGGCAAAAGAATTGGGAACCGCCTGCGGTAAAGCTTTTGGATGTGGCGCCCAAGTTAAAACCACTTTCGGACGAGCTGTTTTTTTGTATTCTTCAATGGTAATTAAATCGGCAAACGCTTGTAAAGGATGTCCTGTTGCAGCTTCCATACTGAAAACAGGTTTCCCTGAATATTTTATAAATTGATTGAGAATGGTTTCTTCGTAATCAAATTTTTTGTCTTCAAATTGAGCAAAAGAGCGTACTCCGATTACATCACAATAACTTCCCATCACAGGAATAGCTTCTAAAATATGTTCGGGTTTTTCGCCGTCCATAATTACGCCGCGTTCGGTTTCCAATTTCCATGCGCCTTGATTAATATCGAGCACCATTGTGTTCATTCCAAGGTTCATTCCTGCTTTTTGTGTGCTTAAGCGCGTGCGTAAACTGGAGTTAAAAAACACCATCAACAGCGTTTTATTTTCACCGATATGTTTGTAGGCATAGCGATTTTTCTTGATTTCAAGAGCTTCTTTTACCGCTTCATGAAGATTTCCTAAATCCTTAACGTTTGTATAAGTTTTCATCTTATTCATTTTTTCAAAGCTACAAATTTACAAAATAATTAGTTGCAAATTGTTTTTTTAAAATAAAAAACCGATTAATTCATAAATGTTTTAATCGGTTTTTGAGTTATTATGAAGGTTATTTACTAAAATCTATATCCTATGGAAAGTCCCATTCTAAAGAAAGCCCAAGGACCTGTTAAATCTACAGATACATTTTTTTCGTCTACAGTAGTGGTGTATTTTATCACGGGAATATCACTGAGTGCGTCGTCAATATTGTTTTTTACTTCTTGTTGTTGCTCTTCTGTCATAGTGCCTGTTGCATAATACCCGTGCACATTTCCTGAAGATTTTCCGCCATGAAGTCCCAAAATAGACCAGTCCAGAACAATATTTTTATGTTTCCCTAACAGCCATTGATATCCAATCATCAATCCGCCGCTGTATGTTTTTAATTTACCATCCATAATAACTTCGTGGTCAACGTCATTATCGGTAAATGTAACGCTTAAATCGCTCAAGCCAAATTGCTCGTATTTAAAATATGGAGCGAAATAAAACCCTTTTCCATAACCGGAACCTGTATAAATTCTTAATTCAGGAGTTAAGGCAAAGGTATTAACTTTCATGTTTTGAATGGTTTCATCGTTATTGTTATTTGATGAAGTAAAAGAATTGATAAATGGAATTCCTCCTTTAGGCATTACGTTTACGCCCAACACAGCGCTAAATCTGTTGTTAATGATGCGTTCGCCGTAAAATCCAAAGTTTCTTATCGGGAGCCCTGTTAAATTTACTTTAATAATGTTTTTACCATCCAATAAGGCGCCATCAGAAACACTCCAATCTTTTTGTGAAAAAAGAGCGGAAACACTTACCATAAGTAAGAGAACGAGAGTAAATAGCTTTTTCATAGGATTGTTTTTTTATAGTTTTCTGCAAATATAATTTAAAATATCAATTATGTCAATAAAGATACTATTATTTTACTATTAAACCGTCGATTACTTTGGCTCCATCGTTATAAGCGGAATAATCATTTCTTCCAATGAAATTCCACCGTGCTGAATAGTGTTTTTATAATAACTTACGTAGTAATTATAATTATTTGGATACGCGAAAAAGTCTTCGTTTCCGGCAAAAATATATGCTGAACTTACATTTGGGCTGGGCAATCCTGCTTTTGTCGGCTGTGTAATTTCAAAAACCTCTTTTTTATTGTAACTCAAGTTTTTACCCACTTTGTAACGCAAGTTGGTGTTGGTGTTTTTATCACCCACCACTTTTAGTGGGTCTTTTACCTGAATGGCGCCATGATCGGTAGTGAAAACCACTTTGTAACCGCGTTGTGCAATGGCTTTGAAAAGGTCGTAAGTTGCAGAATGCCTGAACCAGGAAAGCGTTAACGAGCGATATGCTTTTTCATCGTTAGCTAATTCACGTACCATTTTAATTTCGGTGCGGGCGTGTGAAAGCATATCGATAAAGTTTAAAACCACCACATTTAACTGGTTATTTTCCATTTGTGGAAGTTGTTCTATTACTTTTTCGCAAAAACCGTTTTCGAATACTTTATGATATGAGAATGAATATTTTTTACGGAAACGATCCAATTGTGTTTGCAATAAATCTTTTTCATTCAAATTTTTCCCCTCCTCTTCTTCTTCGTCCACCCAAAGATGTGGAAACATTTGTTGTATTTGCAACGGCATTAATCCCGAAAAAATTGCATTGCGCGCATATTGTGTTGCTGTAGGAAGAATGCTGCAATACATATCTTCTTCGGTAATGGTATAAAAATCCGACAATAATTCGCGAATAATTCGCCATTGATCGTATCTGAAATTATCGACAAGAATGAAAAATACTTTTTCCCCTTTGTCGAGCAACGGAAAAATTTTGGTTTTAAAAATATCGGGACTCATCAAAGGACGGTTTTCGGGTGCAGCCATCCAATCCATATAATTTTTCTTCACAAATTTATTGAATGTGCCGTTTGCTTCGGTTTTTTGCATTCGAAGCATTTCGTCCATCGCATTGTCGGCTTCGGCAAGTTCCAATTCCCAAAAAACCAGTTTTTTGTAAACGTCCACCCAATCGTTGTACGAAAAAGAATCGTTTATTTGCATTCCAATATTTCGGAATTCCTGCTGGTAAGCAGATGTTGTGTGTTCTTGTACAATTTCCCGTTTGTGAATATTCTTTTTCAGTGTAAGTAAAATTTGGCTGGGATTTACCGGTTTTGTTAAATAATCGGCAATTTTATTCCCGATAGCCATATTCATTATGTCTTCTTCTTCGCTTTTGGTTATCATTACAAGCGGAACATCCGGATCTATTTCTTTGATTTGAGTTACAGTTTGCAAACCGCTCAAACCCGGCATATTTTCATCGAGAAAAATAATGTCGAATGTGTCTTTTTTACATAAATCAACAGCGTCTTTTCCATTGGTAACGGTAACCACATCGAATCCTTTTTCTTCCAAAAAAAGAATATACGGTTGGAGTAAATCCATTTCATCGTCAGCCCAAAGTATGCGGTCTTTTTTCATAATTTCTACTTCAAATAAAACTCTTTCATAAAATCAAAATACGTATTCAAATCGTTTTTCTGTACCATAATGTTGAGGTTTTCCTGTGTGCCGATGAGATTACGTTTGTTTAATCCTTTTGTTGCTTCTATAATTGCCGGCTCTTTAAGCATACGCAGCAAATATGATTTTGCCGTGTTTGCGTCTACAAATGAACCGATGATAATCGCCTGCTGTTTTCCAAAGTTTTCCAGTGAAATTCTTAAGTTGAGCATTCCATAATTGGCAGCATTGTATTTATCAAATGCTTGTTGAATGGCTGAAAAGTTTTTAACTCCGCCTCCCGGAACGTACAATGCAACAAAATGAGGCGCGTTCGGACGGTAAGCGTATGTATTTTTAAACCACGCCACAGGTTCTTCTACTTTTGGTTTTTCGGGTTCGGCAGGTTTGGTTTCTACGGTTGATTGTACTTCTTCTTTTTTTACAGGCTCCAGAGTTGTTTGCTGTGCAATTTCTTTGTTTTCTGTTTGCTTTGTTTCTTTTGTTTCGGCAATTTTTTTCGTCTCTGTTTTTGCTTTTTCCGCCACTTTTGGTTTTTCAAGTTTTTTTACTTCTGCAAGTTGTGGTTTTGGTTTCTCTTTTAAAAGATTTTCTTTTTCAAATTCCAAATATTGGTCTAATGTGAAAAAGTTTTTTAATTTTCCGAAATTATCTTCGGAAATCGGAATTAATTTAATATCCAATGAATCAATTAAATGCGCCAGTTCCTTATCGGTACGGATGGTTTTTTCGTACCAAAGCGCTTCATCGAACGATTCGAGATTGGTAACCGAAAGAGCTTTGTCCGTATCATTTATTTTTCCGGTTTCAAAATCGAAATCTTTAATCATAAACCGCGAAAAATTGAACATTGCAGTGTTGTATAGCAATTTGTTCATTGCCGAATCGTTCAAGTTTCCAACAAACATCAACCGATGTTTTCCATCTTTGCTGTCAGAAAGCGACATTATATCTGTTTCTTCCGATATTGCCGCTTCTTCCGCCCGTTTTGCAAGTAAAGAGCCGTGTGTTTTGCCCAATTGTGCTACATTTCCCTGTTTCATTAATGCCAAAATATCTTTTGCCATTGCGCTTACGTCGCTGTTTGGATAATGCGCTACCAACGAATCCAACGAAGTTTTGAATAAACCTGATTTTTGCGTTTTACCAATACTTAACGCATTCAAAAACTCAAATTTCGGCATCAAAGATGAAACCGGATATTTTTTCTTGATATATTCCACATTTTTAAAAACAGTTGGAAAATCGCTTTTGGTGTATGCCGCATAGGTTTGGTTGTAAACAGAATCTTGTTCCTGATACATTTTTTCCATCCGCTTCACAAAATTGGGTTGTTGAAGCATTTCAGCGTAATTGCTTTTTGGGTAACGACTGAGTATTTGCAAACGATATCTTTCTTCCGCTTCCGAATCGCCTTGACGCGCGGCAATAAGAAAACGCTGGTAAATAGTTTCCATCACGCGTTCATCTTTCGGGAATCGGTTTTCAAAATCTTGAAAAGTTTCAATTGCTATCGGATAATCTTGCATTTTATCCTTAAAAATGAATCCCATATTGAACAGCGCATCGGCAATTTCTTCGTTTGATTTTTGTTGTTGTTTGGCGCTAAAAGGCAGTTGTTGCAAGTAAAAGTCTACGCTTTTATTATCGGCAGTAGCGTTTGTCTTTTGTGGTTTTTCGCCCGCCTTTTCAGGTTCGCCTGTTTCTCTTGCTGAATTTGTTGCTGAAGTCGAATTGTTTGAAGATGATGTATTGTCCGCAAATAAAGCGGCTGATTTATTGTTTCGTTGCCAGTTGTCTTCCAATTTTCGGTTTCCCCATTTTTTTCTAAAATCTGTTTTTCCACTGCGAATGGTGTTTGAATTGTAAAAATACCAATCGCCGCCCGAATTTGCGCCAATCATTTGATTTGGCATCGGCATAGAGAAATCATCTTCTTCCTGATTATTTTGGCGGTAATTAGGATTATTTTCCCGTTCCTGTTTTTCCTTCTGTTCTTTTTCGTCTTTTTTTACTTTTTCAATGATGTTATTGATAACATCGAGCCGCTCTTTTTCAGGCATCTTTGCCAACCGCAGCAAACTGTCCTGTAATTCTACCACTTCGTCTTCTTTCACTAATTCCGCTAATACTTCAGCACGTTTACTTATTCGCGGATAATCATCGTATTCGTTTGTGAAAATTTTTGCCGCTTCGCTGTAATTGGGTTCCGCTTTGATGTATTTTTTATTGTTGTAATATAAATCTCCCAGTTGAACTAGCGCAATTCCTTTTTCAATACCGTTTCGCTTGCTTTTTTGCGTTGCCTGCGAATAATATTCAATGGCTTTTATGGTATCTTTTGCATTCAGAAAAATATTTCCCAAAGCGGTGTAAATTTGGTCTAAATATTCTTTGTTTTTACGATTTTTTGCCAATCCTTTCAGTTCTTTTTCAACGGATTTAATGTCGGTTCCCGTAACGAGTTGTGCACGGTTAATACGCGCATTGAGCTCCATTTCATAAGGAGGTGATGATTTTATTACTGCGGTATAATAATTTTCAGCTTGTTCCTTATCGTTTGTACGTGAGTAAATTTGCGCCAAAATGTATTTAAATCGGGTTTGAAGTTTTCCGTCTTTTTCGCGTTCAATAGCAAGTTTCAGGTATGGAATAGCTTCACGATATTGTTGCTTTTTCAACAACACATCCGCCATTGCTGCAGAAAATAATCCCGTATTTTTTTTGTTGAGTTTTTCGGTCGAAAGTTTGGTAAGAACTTCTTCAGCTTCGTAAATCCAGTCCATTTCTGCGTAAGCGCGGGCAGTCCATATTTGCGCTTCGGCAACCACATCGGGAACGGTAGCGTAATGTTTTATGATGTAAGAAAACGTTCCAACCGAACCCAGAAAATCTCCTTTGTGAAATTCAGATTTTGCCAACATCAACCAAGCTTGTTTCAGCGCCGGATTAAATTCGTTTTGTTCATACCACGCACGATATTTGGGATCGTTCCATTTTTTGAAATTCTTATTCGGTTTTTTCTTAATGGAATGCAGTTTTATTGCTTTGCGGCTTTTTTCTATTGCTCTGCCCATATTGGAACCGGCGGAAGACAAAATTTCGTGATGGCTCGAAGGATACATGGGCAACACCTGCGAATAATCGTCTTTGTTGGCTTTCGAAATGTTTTCCATTCCTTCCTTATAACTTTCCGAACCGTTGAAAAAGATATTGAATTTGGTAGTTACATTTTGGTAAAAGCGAGACATTCCGGTGTTTTTCTGCGTGGAACACCCCGCAAAAGTCAATAATAATACCAATAAAAATGCAGTATTTAGATAATATTTTTTCAAAACAATAATCGATTTAGTTCTTTTTTCGGCAGAAAATATGCCATTACAAAAACCCTTAAAATGCTATTTTATTGTGCAATAGTAAGAAGTTTTAACCTACAAAAATACAATTTTCCGTCTATTATCACTAACTTTGCAGGCAAAATTTTGGTAAAAAGCAAATTCGTTAATTTACCTTTTGATTTTTGGTTTTTGAATATATAATTTCTAAATAATATGTTTTATCTTATCGGAATATTAGTTTTTTTCGGACTTTTACTGTTTCTCGTTACGTATTTTAAAAGAAGAAAAGAAACGGGAAGTCCTGATATTATTATAAATGAAGACCCTGAATGTTGCGGAGCGCACGAAGTTTGCGATAAAGATACACTGCTCAGTGCAAGCGCAAAACCGGAGTATTTTGATGATGAAGAATTAGATGTTTTTGCCGGAATTTCTTCCGAAAAATATTCAGAAGAGCAAGTGAACGCCATTTCCGAAGTGTTTTATTCTCTTCCCGAAGATAATGTTGCCGCGTGGCTTAGAAGTTTGCAACTCCGCAATATTCAATTGCCAAATTTAATTAAGGAACAGGCGCTAATGGTAGTAGGAGAAAGACGGAATTCTTAATCTTTAATTCCTAAAGTGGAACTAAATGTTTTTAATATTAGTTCTTGACGGTTTATAAATCATCCAAAGAATAAAAATAGAGATAATTCCGCTAATAACGCCGTAAACATACGTGTCGGCTTTCCCAAAATTTTCCAGTTGGTTATCGTTTCCCGAAAAAAAAGTAACCGAAACCGCCAATGCGTTGTTTACAAAATGCGCCAATATCGGTAGCCAAAGCGTGCGAGTCCACACAAGAATATATCCGAACATCGCTCCAAGCAACATTCGGGGAATAAATCCGTACATTTGGAAATGAATTAAACTGAAAATAACGGCTGTAATCCAAACAGCGGTGATTTTCGAGAATTTTTCGGAAAAAACATTTTGCATTGCGCCCCGGAAAAATAATTCTTCGCCAAAAGCGGGAAGCAACGCCATTAAAAACAAATTAAACAAATATCCGCCGCCGGTTTTTACGTTTAAAAACTCTTTGGTGAGCTCACCCGCTCTTGTTTCATACTCTTTGAAAAGTTCTTCTAACCCTTTCAACGCTGCAGGCAAGTGAATTTGTTCATTAAAATAAGCCAACAAATTAATAAACGGCTGAACCGAAATCATCAGTAAAACAACCAACGTAATTTGCTGAATTGCAGGCATTTTATTTAGATAAAATGCCTCTATCGGTTTTTCGTACCAAAAATAACCTAAAAATGCCACCGGGAGAATGAAAAAGAACACCGCCGTAATCAGTTGAAGGATTTTTTGAGAGTCGATGCTGTTAGGATTTCCTCCAAAGATAGTCCAAATAAAAAATCCCGTCATTAAAAAAAGCAAACTGATAAGCACAAGTTGGATAATTTTTCCCAACCAGGACGAATTTCCGAATAATTCTTTAAGCATAGCTGCAAATGGATTTAGATGCACAAAAATACAAAAACTTCCATACTTTTCAGCGTGGAAGTTTTGTTAATGGGTTTAGTGAAAAAATTAGTCGCGTGGACGAGCTTCTTTTACAACCAATGTTCTGCCGTCAAGCTCGGCGCCGTTTAGTTCTTCAATCATTTTAGTAGCAGCGGCATCGTCAGCCATTTCTACAAATGCGAATCCTTTTGATTTGCCCGTTTCACGGTCTTTGATAACTTTACAAGAAGTAACTTCGCCATATTCAGCTACTACGCCTTGTAAATCATTTTCCCGAACTTTGTAGCTCAGGTTTCCGAAATAAATGTTCATAGAAAAAATTTAAAAATTTGAATAAAAAAAATGTGATTTGAAAAATAGTATAGAAAACGAGAGGTTACGAAAAATACAATTTTCATTCAAAACAAATTGGAGAGAATTGTCGGATTTTAGAAACCAAGCGAAAAATACACTTTACTTTCAAGGATACAAAGGAACGGATTTTTTTTGAATAAACAAGAAAAACCGTGAAAATATTTGAAAAATAGTGAATTAAGGGGAAAAATTCGAATAAAAAATGTTAGAATTTATTTTAATATACATAAAGACTTGGTTCGTCTTTACCCCTAATTTACATTATTATTTATTGCCTAAAGAAATTTTTTATGGTTAAGATAGATTTAACTTTTGATAAAACTCTCTTCCAATTGTGTATGGAATTAACTTCTTGTAATGAAATCTACCTAAGATAATGGCTGGGTGTGTACCTATTTTATTTGCATAGTCCAAGACTTTTTGTTCGTTAAGGGGAATTTGTTTTAACAATTCTCTTTCTTCATCATTTGAGAAAGTCCATTTTATAGCAAATTGATCAGCCTCTTCTTCTTTTTCTTTATTATAACTAGAGTATTCAATATCTTCTAAAAAAATATCTTTTTTGCCGTGTAAAATAATATGACCAGCTTCGTGAAAAAAAGTGAACCAGAATCTATCATTCTGATTATATCTGCCCGAGAGTTGAATGACAGGGTTTTCGTCTATCCATCGTGTTGCACCACTTAGAGGCGCTTTTTTTATACAAGGAGTATGAACTACTTTTACACCAGATTCTAAACAGATTTTTTGTAATTGCCAAAAAAAATCGTCAGGCTGTAAAGCCATAATAGATTTTATCTTATATAACGATTCTTTAAATTTATTTTCAGAATAAGCACTACAAGACAACTGGCTAGCTTGGATTTCCCCTTGACGAATCCAAGCTGAAATAGCATAAGGTTCTTTGGTATGTGCCAATGAAATTCTGAATGCAACTTTAAGAGGTTGATTGAAAAAATAATTTTCCCAAGCAGAAGGAGAGCTTACGCCAAAAAAAGTAAATAATTCTGAAACTTTATCTTCTGCTTTTGATTGAGCATTTATCCAACCATTCTTAACCATATCTAATAAAGGGAAACATTTTGCCCAATTCTCGGCTTCTTTTATAGCTAAGGCTCTTTTTTCTCTTGCTTTATATTCATCAAAGCTATACTGTTTTTTTATCCAATAACGAGCGGGTATTTTTAGTACATTTTCAAATAAAATAGCCATCTCGGGAGTAATTGAACTTTCCTCATTAAGGATTGCTATAATGGTTTTTTCAGGTTTACCGGTTCGAATAGCAAATTCTTTGGATCCCATATTTAGTTCTTCCAATTTTTCTCTCAATGTTTCGCCTGGATGGAATGCGATATCTGTATAAAATTCGTTTATGGTTGCCATAATTGTCGCTTTTAATGATAGTCTACTATTTCTACAATTTCGATGCCTACAATTTCACACCAAATATATTGACCTGCCTGATTTATAGGTATTGGAGTTTCCTGAGGTGTAAAAATCAAACGATATGGATGGTTCAAATCGCAAGCCCACTGTCCTTTTCTGTTATTTGTCAATTCGTGATACCTACCTGGTAAATATCTTACATCTTCTAAAGTCTCAGCATCGCGTAAGTCAGTCAATCGTTTTAAAAAAATTGTACCTTGTTTTTCACCCAACTCTTTTTTACATTTTTTTATGTCGCTGGCTAATTTTCCCAACCTTTTATCACTAAACTTTATATCCATTGCAAAAATACAATATTTATTTTTAACTTACACTATCTGTTATTTATTTTAACCATTTTTTATCAATTTTGAAAATCTACTCTCTCACTAATCCTTCTCCTTCAATCACCCATTTGTAAGTACAAAGTTCAGCTAAAGCCATGGGTCCTCGCGCGTGCAGTTTTTGGGTACTGATACCGATTTCTGCGCCCAGTCCAAATTGCGCGCCGTCGGTAAAAGCGGTGGAAACGTTGGTATAAACGCACGCGGCATCCACCGCTTTTATAAAATATGCGGCGTTTTCAGCGTTTTCGGTAACAATACATTCACTGTGTTTGGAGCTGTAAAGTGAAATGTGTTCTATGGCGGCTTCCAAGTTTGCAACGGTTTTCACAGCCATTTTGTAATTCAAAAATTCGGTTCCGAAACTGTGTTTGTCAGCGTGTTGAAGCAAATTTTCGGGATAATTTCCTTTCAGTTTGCCGTATGCTTTTTCATCGGCATAAATAATTACGTTTTTTTCTGCTAGTTTTTGGCAAAGTTGCGGTATATCGTTCAAACGGTTTTCGTGTATAATCAAGCCATCCAAAGCATTACAAACACTTACACGGCGAGTTTTGGCATTGAAAACAATGTTTTTTCCTTTTTCCAAATCGCCAAATTCATCAAAATAGGTATGGCAAACTCCGGCGCCCGTTTCAATTACCGGAACTTGCGAATTTTTCCGCACGAAATCAATCAAACCTTGTCCTCCTCGCGGAATAACCATATCTACCACGCCTACAGCTTGCATCAATTCGGCAGTAGCTTCACGTCCCGCAGGAAGAAGTTGCACCGCATTTTTATCTATTCCGTTTTTTTCCAGCACATCCTGAATAATTTCCACAATGGCAAGATTGGAACGATATGCGTCGGTTCCGCCTTTGAGCACGCACACATTCCCCGATTTAAAACAAAGCGAAAACACATCGAAACTCACATTGGGACGCGCTTCGTAAATAATTCCGATAATTCCGAACGGAACGGTAATTTTTTTCAACCTCATTCCGTTGGGACGCACCGTTTCGCTTAAAATTTTTCCCAGCGGCGAAGGCAAATTTGCCACATTTCGCATATCGGCAGCAATTCCTTCCAAGCGGTTTTCGGAAAGTAAAAGACGGTCGTACATCGGATTTGATTTGTCCATTTCAGCCAAATCCAGCGCGTTGGCAGATAAAATTTTTTCTGCGTTGGGAAGAATTTCATCAGCCAGTTGCAATAATACGGTTTTAATTTTGTCTACGCCTATTAAATTCAGTTTGCGTGATGCGATTTGCGCGTTTTTTTGCCAAGTCATAACTGTGATTTTTTAGCTTATTCACGGGGTGACTTCGAGTCATCCCGTGAATTTTTATAATAAGTTTAATACCCTGTCTAATTCTTCCGAGAGTTTTGATTTAAAAAAGTCGATTTGTTTGATTTCGCTCATCAATTCCATTGTTCGTGTTTCATCCGATTTTTCGGTTGCGGCTTTCATTTCGAGCATTTTATCTTTTCGTTTTTGTAAAATCATTACCAATTTGTACTCGTAAATGTATCGCGGAGCAAGTTCATTCAGCCGATTATCGTCGGTTTCAATTTGGTGAAATTTGGAATGGATTTTACTCAAAACATATTTATCAGAAATTAAATCTGCCGTAAGCGAACTTAATTCATAATCGGGATGATTGAGGAAATATTTTTCAGCAATAAAATTATTCTCTTCAAAACTATTTTTATATTCTTCAACCAATTTGCGGTGTTTCTCGTTTTGAAAAATCAATTGATCGTTTTCCAATTCTTCAAAAATATATTGATCGACACACAACGTATTTCCATTTTCATCTTTGAAAAGAATATTTCTGCCGTACTTCAACAGCGTACGGATAATGTTTCGTTCTTCTTTTTCAAATTTTGTAATAGAAATGGTTTCCGGCGTTTTTTTTACCGAAACGGTTTCTTCTTTTTTCTCGTCTTCCGGTTTTTTATTTATCCGCGCTTCAAATTCTTTGGTTTTTATTTTCGATATTTCGTGATAAAGAACGTTCTCTGCCACATTCAACAGCGTGCTGCATTCTTTTACATATTCCGCGCGGATAATTTGATTGGGAATAATCGCAATGCTCTGTACAATATCCTGCACGAGTTTTGCCTTTTTTATCGGGTCGTTTCCGGCATCTTCGAGTAAGAGATTGGTTTTAAAACGGATAAAATCGGCAGCATTTTTCTCCACAAATTCGATAAAATCCGAAGAGTTGTGTTTGCGTGCAAAACTGTCGGGGTCGTCGCCATCGGGAAGAAGCAACACTTTGATGTTCAGTCCTTCTTCGAGCAACATATCAATACCGCGTATGGATGCTTTTATTCCTGCGGGATCGCCATCGTAAATTACGGTAACATTTTCAGTAAAGCGATGAATAAGGCGGATTTGTCCCGGAGTAAGCGAAGTTCCCGACGAAGCCACAACGTTTTCAATACCGCTTTGGTGCATTGAAATTACATCGGTGTAACCTTCTACCAAATAACAACGGTCGTGTTTTACAATGGCTTGTTTGGCAAAGAAAATACCGTAAAGTTCGTTGCTTTTGTGATAAATTTCACTTTCGGGCGAATTGACGTATTTGGCGGTTTTATCGTCTTTTTTCAGCACACGACCTCCGAAAGCCAATACTTTTCCCGACAAAGAATGCACGGGAAACATTACGCGACCTCGAAAACGGTCAGCCCCCCTAAATCCCCCCACAGGGGGGACTTTTTCTCCGTTTTCGGAGGTAGCATAATCTATTGTAAGCCCTGTTTTTACCAAAAAATCTTTGTTGTAACCGGCTTTCAACGCTTCTTTGGTGAAAGCGTCGCGCTCATCCAAACAATATCCGAGTTGGAATTTTTGTATAATATCGTCGCGGAAACCACGCTCGTGGAAATAACTCAATCCTACAGCTTTTCCCTCAACGTGATGATGAAGCGTGTTTGTAAAATATTTTTGTGCAAATTCATTGACCAGCAACATACTTTCGCGGTCGTTGTTGGCTTGCAATTCTTCCGCAGTAAGTTCTTTTTCAACTATTTCGATGTGGTATTTTTTTGCCAGATATTTGAGCGCATCCACATACGAAAGCTGTTCGTGTTCCATAATAAAATGAACGGAATTTCCGCCTTTTCCGCATCCAAAACATTTGAAAATTCCTTTGGCAGGCGAAACGGTAAACGAAGGCGTTTTTTCGTTGTGGAAAGGACACAAACCAATCATATTCACACCGCGCCGGCGCAAAGTAACATAATCGCCTACCACATCTTCAATGCGTGCGGCTTCGTGAATTCGTTCTATGGTTGCTTGATCTATCATTTGCCCCTTTAACTCCCTGAAGGGTTAATTATTATTTACCTTCTTTTATTTTAATGTCGATTTTTTCGGTATCATCAAACTCAAATTCTTCGCCTTTTTGATTGCAATTGTAAACAATAATAGGTATCTTATTTAGTTTTTCAGATGCAATCATATAGAACTTGCGTTTTTCACCATCTCTAAAGATATATTCAAAAACAGCAATTCCTTTTTGAACGTCAATGATATGGATGATAACTTCTTGTCTATAGTTGTAATATGTATTTATGAGTTTAAATACATAAGTTTTGCTGTCAATTTTTTTTTGATTAATAATTTTATTAGCGTAAGAACCTTCTCCTGTCCAATCAATAAAAGTTGTGTCATTAATTGATGCCTTGTAATGAAATAAAAAATCACAGGGCTTATATGCATAAAATTTTCCTTTGTATTTCTCTATCTCAATCCAGTTTTTCCACGGAATAACAGGTTTGTCTTTATTGAGATTTTGATTTCTTTCTTTTAATTGCTTAAGAGAATTCTTATATGTACTTTTGTCAAAATCATCAAATTTAAAATTATTTATTTCATTGTAATACTTGCTGTTTTTATTATAATCAATAAATATTTTATGAACACTATCGTTTTCGATAAAAACAGTATCATTTTTATTTTGTCCAAAAAGAGGACAGGCAAAACAAAAAATTAATATTTTTACAATTAATTTCATTTTATTTTTATTCCCCTTTAGGGGGGTTAGGGGTTTATTCAATCACATCTTTTACATTCCGAAACGCCTTTTCCAATTTCAGCATTTCTTCCGACATAAAACGGTAAAATTCCATCCAATTATTTCTTCTGTGGATGTCAATACCTGATTTTTGACTGTAAATGCGACATACTTCGTTGCCTGTTTCGCGCACATACGCAAAATTCCAAATCAATCCTTGCGGAAAATCTTCTTCCATCAGCGCTTTATAACGTTCAAACTGTTCGTAAGTTTCCAATCGTTTTGTTTCATCCGGATGATTGAGTTCCAAAATTACAAAAGCGCCGTCGCGGTTTGCGTCAAATTTCAGTTCCACCCCTTTCATTTTGGTATTATAAAGCATAAATTTGCTTTTTCGCTTTCCAAGCACGGGATGATTACTGCAAAAAACACCAAATCCTTCCCAAAATTCTTTTTTCAACTGCTTTAATTCGTCTTTGGTGTACATTTTTCAGATTAAAATTTTATTGCAAATCTACTCAAATAAATTCAATTTTTCAAAGAAAAGAACTTGGAGATAAATGTAATGATACTTTTAGCAAAAAATACTATCTTTGCAGTGCGTGAACAAATGTTCTGTGGAGATTTGTTTAAAAAAAGAGATTTTCAGCTTATATGTTAAGACAGCAATTACAACAAAAACTTCAACAAAAACTATCGCCTGCTCAAATTCA